>JAEYXM010000157.1 GCA_023428465.1 Actinomycetes bacterium | reverse complement strand
GGGGGGGGGGGGGGGGGGGGGGGGGGTTTGGGGGGGGGGCCGCCGGCGGGGGGGGGGGGGGGGGGGGGCCCCGCTCGGGGTGGCTACCTCAGCTGGTCGAGCAGGTGGCCGTCGGGAGTGACGAGTTCCCGTTCTTGTAGAGCGTGATGCCGAACGAGTTGCCGTTGCCGTTCGGCGTGGCCGTCACGGTGCCGGACGAGCCGCTGACCGACGCGTTCCAGCTGTTCTGGACGCTCTGGCTACCGTTCAGGCGGAGCGTGACGCGCCAGTTGCTCGAACCCGAGACCGCGACGTCGACGTTGAACCGGTCGTTCCAGTCGTTCGCCTTCGTGACGCTGACCGTGCAGGTGCCGGCGCCGCCGGTGTTGCCACCGGTGTTGCCGCCCGTGTTCCCGCCGGTGTTCCCGCCCGTCGAGGTGCCCGTCGGGGCGACCGCACGGCCGGTGCTCGGCGAGATGTGGCCGGTGCACAGGTTGCGGGCCTGCAGGTCGGACAGGATGCCGGGCAGGGCCTGGACGGTCGCGGCCGGCCAGTCGTGCATCAGGATGATCTGGCCGTTCTGCAGGCGCGAGGCGGCCTGGCGGATGGTCGACGACGAGGCGTTGTTCCAGTCGGTCGAGTCGACGTCCCACGTGACCGTGCGCAGGCCGAGGGCCGACGCCACCTGGTTGGTGGTGTTGTTCGTCTCGCCGTACGGCGGCCGGAAGACCTGCGGCGTCACGCCGGTGGCCTGCTGGATCGCCTGCTGGGTGCGGCTGAGCTGCGACTGCACGTCGTTGTAGCTCATGTTGACCAGGTGCGGGTGGTCCCAGCTGTGGTTACCGATCTGCAGGCCCGCCGCCTGGTACGCCTGCATCAGGGACGTGTTGCCCGCGGCGTTCTGGCCCGTCGGGAAGACGGTTGCCGTCGCGTTGTACTGACGCAGGGTGGACAGGATCTGGTTGGTCGTCGAGGTGTTCGGGCCGTCGTCGAAGGTCAGGGCCACGTAGCCCGCCGAGCAGGTGTTCGGGTTGGTGTTGCCACCCGTGTTCCCACCCGTGTTCCCACCCGTGTTGCCATCGGTGTTCCCACCCGTGTTGCCACCGGTGTTGCCACCGGTGTTCCCACCCGTGTTGCTCGACGACGACGCGCAGCTCACGGACGGCAGGTTGCCGTTGCCGTTCTTGTACAGCGTGATGCCGAAGGAGTTGCCGTTGCCGTTGGGCTTCGCGGTGAGGGTGCCGGTGGTGCCGGTGACGGCCGCGTTCCAGCTGTTCTGCAGGCTCTGGCTGCCGTTCAGGCCGAGCGTCACGGTCCAGTCGTTGCTGCCGGAGACGTTGACGTTCACGTTGAAGCGGTCGTTCCAGTCGTTGGCCTTGGTCACCGTTGCGGTGCAGCTGCCGGTGCCCCCGGTGTTCCCACCGGTGTTGCCCCCGGTGTTCCCACCGCTGCTGCCCTCGGAGACGGTGACGTTGGAGCTGCCGGAGCTCTGGTAGCCCTCGGTCGCCATGATCTGGTAGTCGTGCGAGCCGAGGTTCATGCCCGCCTGAGCCCAGGCGTTGAAGTGGTTGGCGACCGTGATGGTGCCGCTGGTGCGCTTCTGCTGGCGCACGCTCCAGTACTGGTAGAACGTCGACCGGTCGCCCTCGATGGAGGGCTGGTTGACGCGCTGGGTGCGGTAGATGTCGTAGGTGCCGCCGTCGGTCGTGACGGTGCCCTTGAACTCGCCGGTGGGCCGGTAGGTGCCCCAGGACTCGACGATGTAGTACTCGACGAGCGGGCCGCGGGTCCAGCCGTACAGGGTCAGGTAGGCGTTGCCCGACGGGTTGAACTGGGCGCTGTAGTTGACGGTGCGCGCCGAGCCGGTTGCCCAGCCCTTGCCGGCGACGAAGTTGCCGGTGTTCTGCCACTGGGTCGAGTAGTTGCCGCCCGAGCCCAGGTCCATCGAGACGGTGCCCTGGGAGTCGGTCCAGAACGAGTAGAAGTACCCGTTGTTGGTGCCGGTCTGGTTCGTGTTGAGCGCCTGGGCAGGCAGGGCCATGGCCACAGACGCGACGACCATGGCGCCGACGGCGGCCATGCTCGCGAAGAGGCGTCGTCTCGGCGCTGCACGGCCGAGGACACGACGTGAGGACATCTTCAACCCCCTACTGGGTGGGTGGATGCCGACGCCGAAACTTTCGCACAGGTTTCGAGGCGTCGGGCTAGCCAGATGAGTGTGGGACCTGCGAGGCGGTACGGACAACGGGGGGGAGCGCTCTCAAACCGCCGTGAACCGATTAGGTTCGGACCATTCTCGCCGTCGCGACGTTTCGACGCGGTTGCGCAAACTGTCGGCGCCGACGCTCGAGTGCTCGGGCCGACGTCGTCGGTCGCCTGAACCTACGGCAACGGGCCGCCCGGAGCACCGAGGGGGTGCGCCGGACGGCCCGTCGTGACAGACCGGGGCCTCAGGGGCCCGAGGGCCAGGTCAGGTTGCCGTGCAGGTGACGGTCGGTAGTGATGTGTTGCCGTTCTTGTAGAGCGTGATGCCGAACGAGTTGCCGTTGCCGTTCGGCGTGGCCGTCAACGTGCCGGAGTTGCCGCTGACCGACGCGTTCCAGCTGTTCTGCAGGCTCTGGCTGCCGTTCAGGCCGAGGGTGACCCGCCAGGAGCTCGAGCCCGAGACCGAGACGGTGACGTTGAAGCGGTCGTTCCACTCCTCCGCCCGCGTCACGCTCGCGGTGCAGGTGCCGCCGGTGTTGCCACCGCCCGTGTTCCCGCCACCGGTGTTCCCGCCACCGGTGTTCCCACCGGTGCCCGTGTTGAGCTGGTTGAGGACCGAGGTGTACGCGGCCTTCTTGTTGCCCGAGCCGTCGAACAGCAGCGGGGTGCCGCTGGCGCGCCACGAGTCGGTGTCACGCACGCCCCACACCGTGATGCCGGTGCAGCGGGCAACGGCCATGCAGGCCGCCACGGCGCGCCGGTAGTTCTCGGCCTGCGACGAGCCCGAGCCCTCGATGTCCAGCTCGGTGATCTGGACG
>JAEYXM010000156.1 GCA_023428465.1 Actinomycetes bacterium | reverse complement strand
CGTCGCGCGCAGGTCGCTCGAGCCGGCGGCCGCGAGCACGACGGCGTCCCGCGGCCCGACGCCTGCCTCGCGCAGCCGGTCGACCAGGCACGCGACGAGGCGGGCGTCGGGGCCGAGCGCGTCGGCGGCCACTGCGCGCGGTCCTGCGACCGCGCGGGCGATGTCGACGTGGACGTGGTAGCCGGCGGAGAGCAGCAAGGGCACGACGACCGCCTCGCCGCCGTCGGCCACGACCTCCTGGACCACCTCGTCGACGGCAGGCCGCTGCACGTCGACGAACGCCGCCCGCACGTCCAGGCCGGGACGTGCCTCGCGCACACCGTCGAGGATCCCGCTGACGACGGCGCGCCCGACCGGGTCGTCGGTGCCGTGGGAGCAGGCGATCAGCACGGGCTCAGGCACGCCCACCCCCGACAGCGCGCAGGGTGACGGGCTCGTCCGCGAGGACCAGGCGGTACCCGCGCTTGACGACGGTCCGGACGAGATCACGACAGCCCGTGGCGTCGCGCAGGCGCGCGATCGCGACCTCCGCCGCGTGCGGGTCGGTCGACTCCCCCGGTAGGGCGTCGAGGACCGCGTCGCGCGGCACGACGCCGCCCTGCGCGGCCGCGAGGAGCCGCAGCACCTCCAGCCCCGAGGGCGACAGTGCCAGCACCCGACCCGCCAGGACGGCTGCCCCCCGGCGAACCTGCAGGGAGCCGGCGACCGTCGGCACCGGCGGGAGCCCGCCGAAGTGCCCGACCAGCGCGCGGACCAGCGAGCCCAGGCGACCACGGTCCGGGACGAGGGGCTCGATGCCGCGGCTGCGGAGCGGGGCAGCCGTCACCGGCCCGACGGCCGCGGCCACGGCCGTGCCTTCGCGGAACCTCCGCACGAGCGCCCCGGCGACCCCCGCGTCGTCGCCGGCGGCCAGCCACGCGTGCGCCCCGGGCGCCGACGTGAACACGACCGCGTCGACATCACCGGCGGCCACGGACCGCACCGACGCGGTGACCGCGGCCGGGTCGGGCGCCGGGCCCCAGCGGTAGACGACGAGATCCTGCACGTGCGCGCCGGCGGCAGCGAACGCGGCGTCGAGCCCGTCGGCGCCCGCCCCGTGATGCTGGACGGCGATCCGGAGCCCGGCGACGCCGTCGTCGAGGAGGGCCTCGGCGATCTCGGCGGAGCTCTCGGACTCGGCGACCCAGTCGGCCCGGAGCCCGGCAGCCTGGATCGCCCCCCGCGCCTTCGGCCCCCGCGCGACGATCCGGACCCCGGCCAGGACCGTGAGGAGCTGGTCCGCCAGGCCCGCGGCGTCGGCGGCCTCGACCCAACCGCGGAACCCGATCCCCGTGGTCACGACGAGGACGTCCGGCGGCGCGGCGATCAGCTCGGCGGTCGCCCGCAGGAGGACGGCGTCCTCCGCGTGGGGCACGATGCTCATCGCCGGGGCGTGCCGCACGACGGCGCCACGGCGTTCGAGCGCAGCCCCGAGCTCGGCCGAGCGCCGGTCCGCCGTCACGACGACGACGCACCCGGCGAGGGTCGGGACGAGCGCCTCGGTCATGCCTGCCCCACCCCGTGCGCACCGGTGGCGGACGGCGCGAGGAGACCCGGGTCCGCGACGTCGCCCAGCACGACGACAGCGGGCGGCCGCACCCCGACCTCGGCCGCTCGCGCGAGAACGGCGCCGAGCGTCGCGTGCGTCACGCGCTCGGCGTCGGTGGTGGCACGTTCGACGACCGCGACAGGCAGGTCGGGGTCGACGCCCTCGGCGAGGGCGCGGTCGACGATCCTGGGCAGCGTCTCCACGCCCATGAGCACCACGACGGTCGCCGAGCGTTCCCGCAGCGCCAGGACCCCGGCCGCGTCGAGGCCGTCGTGGCCGTTCACCACGTGCAGCGCCGCCGTCGTCCCCCGGTGGGTCAGCGGGATGCCGGCGGCGGCCGGGGCCGCGAGGGCGCTGCTCACGCCCGGGACCACCTCGACGTCGACGCCCGCAGCACGGCACGCGAGCACCTCCTCCCCGCCCCGCCCGTAGACGAACGGGTCGCCCCCCTTGAGCCGGACCACCACCTGCCCCCGTTGGGCGCGCTCGACGAGGATCCGGTTGATCTCCTCCTGCGGCACCGGGTGGTGCCCCGCCGACTTCCCGACCGGGACGACCTCGACCCCGGCCGCGAGGTCCGCCAGGACCGCGGTCGGGCCGAGGCGGTCGGTCACGACGACGTCGGCCTCCGCCAGCGCGCGGCGGCCGCGCAGCGTCAGGAGCTCCGGGTCGCCGGGACCGCCCCCGACGAGGACGACGCGGCCCCGCGCGCGACGACGTCGGCGCAGGTCCACCCGACCTTCGCGCAGCACGGCCGCAAGCGCCACCGAAACCTCGCGCGTGCGGGCCGGGTCCGGCGCGCCCTCCGAGATGACGCCGAGTCGCAGGTCGCCCACGACGGCCGTCGCGGGCGTGCGCGCCGTGCCCCGCTCCGCGGCGGACGCCACGACGCACCACAGGCACCGGTCCGTGGCCCACCGCGCCAGGTCCCCGTCCGCCTGCGGGTCGCCGGTGGCGGCGTGGACCAGCCAGACGCCGTCGAGGTCGCCCTCGGCGACCGGCCCGCGCCGCCACCGGACGACCCCCTCGCCGGCCAGGTCGGTGAGGTCCTCACACAGCTCGGGTGCCACGACGAGCACGTCCGCCCCGTCGGCGACGAGTGCCGCGGCGCGACGGGCCGCCACGGGTCCCCCGCCGGCCACGAGCACCGCCCGGCCGCGTAGGTCCAGCCCCAGCATCGTGGTCATCGGGGCCTCCGCACCTCGACGACGCCGCCCTCGACACGCACCGGCCAGACCCGCAGGCCGAGTGCCTCGCCGCCCTGCGTCTCGAGGCACTCCCCGGTGCGCAGGTCGAACACGTGCTTGTGCATGGGCGAGGTCAGGGTCGGGACCTCCCCGCGCGTCCCGACGATGCCGCGCGACATGACGTGCGCGCCGCTGTAGGGGTCCCGCTGGTCGACCGCGTGCACGACGTCGTCGACCAGGCGCACCAGGGCGACCTGCTCCCCCGCGACCAGCGCCGCCGCGCCACGCTCGGGCGCGAGGTCCGCCAGGCGGCACACCGGCACCCAGCCCGCGACAGGCCCGCCGTCCGCCACGGGGAGCCCGGCCACGCCGTCGGCCCGCACCGCGGCGCTCACGCCCGCACCTCCAGCCGCGGCCCGGCGACCAGGGTCGCCCCGCCGGCGACCTCGTCGGGGCGGGCGGGTCGGCGTTGGCCACGTTCGGGGACGTAGGCGAGCGACGGGTCGGGGGTCGACGGCGCGTTGACGAACGACGCGAACCGGCGCAGCTTGTCCGGGTCCTCGAGCGTCGCGGCCCACTCGTCGCGGTACGCGGTGACGTGCTCGGCCATCGCCGCGTCGAGCTCGGCCGCGATGCCCAGGCTGTCCTCCATCACGACGGCGCGGACGCCGTCGAGTCCGCCCTCCACCTCCTCGATCCACGGGGCGGTGCGCTGGAGCCGGTCCGCGGTGCGCACGTAGTACATGAGGAACCGGTCGATGGTGCGGACGAGGGTCCCGGTGTCGAGGTCCTCCGCCAGGAGCTGCGCGTGGCGCGGGGTGAAGCCCCCGTTGCCGCCCACGTAGACGTTCCAGCCCTTCTCCGTGGCGATGATGCCGACGTCCTTCGCGCGGGCCTCCGCACACTCGCGCGCACAGCCCGACACCCCGAGCTTGAGCTTGTGCGGCGAGCGGAGCCCCCGGTAGCGCAGCTCGAGCTCGACGGCCAGTCCGACGGCGTCCTGCACGCCGAAGCGGCACCACGTCGACCCGACGCACGACTTCACCGTGCGCACGGCCTTGCCGTAAGCGTGCCCGGACTCGAAGCCCGCCTCGACGAGGCGCCGCCAGATGTCCGGCAGCTGCTCGAGCCGCGCGCCGAACATGTCGATCCGCTGGCCGCCGGTGATCTTGGTGTAGAGCCCGAAGTCGCGGGCGACCTCGCCGACGGCGATGAGGCCCTCGGGTGTGACCTCCCCGCCCGGCATGCGCGGCACGACCGAGTACGAGCCGTCCTTCTGCAGGTTCGCCATGACGTGGTCGTTGGTGTCCTGCAGCGCGGCCGACTCGCCGTCGAGCACGTGCTGGTGGTGCACGGTCGCGAGGATCGACGCCACGACGGGCTTGCAGATGTCGCAGCCGCGCCCCGTGCCGTGGCGCGCCACGATCTCGCTGAAGGTGCGCATCCCGGTGACGCGGACGACGTCGAACAGCTGGCGCCGCGACATCGCGAAGTGCTCGCACAGGGCGCTGCTGACGCTCACACCCGCCTTGGCGAGCTCGGCCCCGACGAGCTTCTTCACGAGCGGCAGGCACGATCCGCACGTCGTGCCGGCACGCGTGCACGCCTTCACGGCGGCGACGTCGGTGCAGCCGTCCTCGGTGACCGCCGCGCGCACGCGGCCCGCGGTGACGTTGTTGCACGAGCAGACGGGCGCGTCGTCGGGCAGGTCGGCGCCGGGGCGCCCGCCCTCGGGCACGCCGGGCAGGACGTACGCGGCGGGGTCGCCCGCGAGCTGCGTGCCCACGAGCGGGCGCAGCGAGGCGTAGGCGGACGCGTCGCCCACGAGGACGCCGCCGAGGAGCGTGCGGGCGTCGTCGGACAGGACCAGCTTGGCGTAGGCGCCGCGCACCGGGTCGGAGTAGACGACCTCGAGGGCGCCCGGGGCGGTCGCCGTCGCGTCACCGAAGCTCGCGACGTCGACCCCGGAGAGCTTGAGCTTCGTGGCGGTGTCCGCGCCCGGGAAGACGGCGGACCCACCCAGGAGGCGGTCGGCGACGACCTCCGCCATCGCGTAGCCCGGTGCGACGAGGCCGATGCACGCGCCCCCGATGCACGCGACCTCCCCGATCGCCCAGACGTCGGGGTCGGCGGTGCGGCACGCGTTGTCCACGACGACCCCGCCGCGCGGGCCGACGTCGAGGCCGGCGCCGCGCGCGAGCTCGTCGCGCGGCGTGATGCCCGCCGCGACCACGACGACGTCGACGTCGAGCCGTCCGCCGTCGGCGAGGTCGAGGCGCCCGACGCCGCCGCGCCGGCCCGGCCGCAGCCGCGTGGTCATCGCGTCGATGCGCACCGCGACCCCGCGCGCCTGCATGAGGCGCCGCAGCAGCTCGCCGCCGCCGAGGTCGATCTGTGCGGACATCAGGTGCGTGCCGACCTGGAGGACGGTGCAGTGCACGTCCAGGGCCTGCAGGGCCCCGGCCGCCTCGAGCCCGAGCAGGCCGCCACCGATGACGGCTCCGCGCACGCGACGGCCGTTCCCCGCGAGCTCGCCGACCCAGCCGCGCAGGGCCGCGACGTCGTCGACCGTGCGGTAGAGGAAGACGCCCGGCTGGTCGACCCCCTCGATCGGCGGCACGAACGGTGCCGAGCCGGTCGCGAGGACGAGGGCGTCGTACGCCCAGTGCCGGCCGTCCGCGCTGGTCACCGTGCGCGCGGCCCGGTCGAGCTCGGCCACGCGGACGCCGCGGACGAGCGTGACGCCCGGTGCGTCCCACAGCGCGGGGTCCCCCAGGGTCAGGCTCTCGGGGTCGCGCCCGGAGAAGTAGGACGTGAGCGCCACGCGGTCGTACGGTGCGCGGGGCTCCTCGGCGAGGACGGTCACCTCCCACGTCCGGCCGTGGTCGCGGTCGTGCAGGGCCTCGACGAGCCGCTGGGCGACCATGCCGCCGCCGACGACGACGAGACGCTGCGGCCGGTGGGCGGTGGGGCTGGGGTTCTCGGTCACGGTGCGACGCTATGAATGCCGTGTTTCTCCCCGCTGCGTATCGTGTTTCGTCGGGGAAAAACGTGCCTCACAGGGCGAGAGCACGTCCCGTGAGGGAAGGTGCCGCGGCCGTCTCGCCGTCCGGCCCGGGAAGCGCCTGCGCCGGTGCGGGGTCGGGGTCGGACCGGCGCAGCCAGTCCACGAGCCCGCACACCGCCTCGGAGCAGCCACCGCAGCCCGTGGTCGCGTGCGTCGCCCGGACGACCTCCGGGACCGACCGCGCACCCGAGCGCCACTGCGCGACGACGTCGCCCTTCGTCACCCCGTTGCACCGGCACACGGTCGCGGCGTCGGGCATGAGGGTCGGGCTCGCGGCGGTCACCGGCTCCGCGCCGCGCACCGGGCGAACGAGCAACTGGGCGGGGTCACGCGGCGCAGGCGTGCGGCGCGTGTACGCCGCGACCAGGTCCGCCGCCACGCCCGCGTCGCCGATGCACGCCGCACCGACGACGACGCCGTCGCGCACCAGCACCTCGACGTGACGCGCCCCGTCCGGATCGGACAGCCGGACGCACCGAGAACCGGGTGCGGCGTCCGCGACGGCACCCATGGCGCTCACGGCCAGGCCGTGCGCCTTCACCCGGACGACGTCGGACGGCTCGTGGTCGACCGTGCCGGCTGCAGCGCAGGCCTCGGGGCCACCCGCCGCGGGGGCCTGCTCGCCCCGCGCCGTCGCGGCGACCGCGGCGGCCACGCGGCGCGCCTGCGCCCAGCCCTGGGCCACCAGTCCTGTCCCGCCCTCCGGCGGCTCGGCGCAGTCCCCGATGGCGAAGACCGCCGGGTCTGCCGTCGCGCACGCATCGTCGACGCGGATCCCCCGCCCGACGGCGAGACCCGCGTCCGCGGCCAGCCCCGTCTCGGGCTCGGTTCCGGCGGTGAGGACCAGGAGGCGGCACGGGAGGTGCCCGGCGCCGTCGCGCACCGGGTCGTCCGCCGCCGACGCGGCCGGCCGGGGATCGCCCAGCGCGACTGCGGCGACGCCGCGGTCGTCGTGGGCGACCGATCGCACGCCGGCACCCGTGCGGACGACGACGCCGAGCCGGTCGAGCGCGGTGGCGAGGGCTCGGCCCGCCTCGTCCCCGAGCTGGCGGTCCATGAGGTGCGGCCCGGGGTGCACGAGGGTGACGTGCAGCCCGCGGTGGGCCAGCCCGCACGCCACCTCGACGCCGAGCACGCCACCGCCCAGCACGACGGCGCGGGGCGCGTTGGCGGCGGCCGCGACGATCTCCCGTGCGTCGTCGAGGGTCCGCAGCGCGTGCACGCCCGGCGGGAGCGCTGCGACCGGTCCCGCCAGACCCGGTACGCGGGGCACCCGCGCCCGGGCACCGGTGGCCAGCACGAGGACGTCGTAGGGGTGCACGGACCCGTCGTCGCAGGTCACCGTCCGGCGCTGACGGTCCAGCGCGACCGCGGCGACGTCCCGCAGCAGGCGCGTCCCGGGCGGCGCGGGTAGCGCGAGTGCGGCCAGGTCCGCGCGCCCGGCGACGACGTCGCTGAGGAGTACACGGTTGTACGGTTCGTGGCTCTCCGCCCCCAGGACGGTCGTGGCCGCGAGCTCACCGGCACGCGCCTGCAGCTCCGCCGCGAACCGCGTACCGACCAGGCCGGCCCCCACGACGACGACCTGCAGCGGAGTCCCGCTCACGGCGCCACCTCCCCTCGTACGGCGCGGACGTCCACGGTCGCGACCTTGAACTCGGGCATGCCGGAGACCGGGTCGGTCGCGTCCGTCGTCAGCCGGTTCGCGCTGCCCTCGCCCGACCAGTGGAAAGGCATGAAGACCGTGTCCGGCCTCGCCGCCGGGGTCACCTTGGCGATCGCGACAGCCGTGCCACGCGCCGACGTGACCTCGGCCGGCTGCCCGTCCTCGAGGCCGAGGCGGTCCGCGAGCCACGGGTGGACCTCGACGTACGGTTCCGGGCGGGCGGCCGCCAGCGCCGGGACGCGCCGCGTCTGCGCGCCCGACTGGTAGTGCTCCAGGACCCTCCCGGTGACCAGGTACAGGGGGCGGTCGGCACTCAGCCGGTCCGACGGCCCGACGTGGTCGACGGGCACCATGCGCGCGCGGCCGTCGGGCGTGGCGAACCCGTCCAGGAAGAGCCGCGGCGTCCCGGGGTGGTCCGCGACGCCGGGCGAGGTCGCTGGGCACGGCCAGTGCAGGGCCTCCCCGGCCTCCAGCCGCGCGTAGGTGACCCCCGAGTAGTCCGCCACGCCGCCCTGCGACGCGCGGGCGAGTTCGCCGAACACCTCCTCGGCGTCCGTCGGGAAACCTGTGCGGACGCCCAGCCGGGCGGCCAGGTCGTGCAGCACCTCGAGCTCGGTGCGCACCCCGTCCGGCGGCGCCAGCGCCCGTCGGCGGCGCAGCACGCGGCCCTCGAGGGAGGTCATCGTGCCCTCCTCCTCCGCCCACTGCGTGACCGGGAGGACGACGTCGGCGATCCGCGCGGTCTCCGACGGCACGATGTCGCACACCACCAGCAGGTCGAGCGCGTCGAGCCGCTCGCGCACGCGCCGGCTGTCGGGCGCGCTGACCACGAGGTTGCAGCCGTGCACCAGGAGCACGCGGGGGCCGTCCGGCGTCCCGCACCGACGCAGCAGCTCGATCGCGGGCACGCCCGGGCCGGGCAGCGACGCGGGGTCCACACCCCACACGGCGGCGACGTGCGCGCGTGCCGCAGGGTCGTCGATCTTGCGGTAGCCCGGCAGCTGGTCGGCCTTCTGGCCGTGCTCGCGCCCGCCCTGGCCGTTGCCCTGCCCCGTGATCGCGCCGTACCCGCTCCCCTGTCGCCCCGGCAGCCCGAGGGCGAGCGCGAGGTTGATGGCTGCGGTCACCGTCGCGGTGCCCTGCGTGGACTGCTCGACGCCGCGGCCCGTCAGCACGTACGCGCCCGTACCGCCGCGGTGCGGTGCCGCCCGGGCCAGCAGCCGCGCCGCAACGCGCAGCTGGTCCGCCGGGACGCCCGTGACCTGCTCGGTGCGCTCGGGCCACCACGCGGCCACGCTCCGCAGGGCCTCGTCCGACCCGGTGGTGCGCGCCGCCAGGAAGTCGGCGTCGGCGAGGCCCTCCGCGACGACGACGTGGAGCAGGCCCAGCAGGAGGGCCAGGTCGGTCCCGGGGACGGGGGCCAGGTGCAGGCCTGCGCCGTCGTCGGTCAGCGCGGCGGTCGGCGACCGGCGCGGATCCACGACGACGAGCCCGCCCGCCTCCCGAGCGCCGGCCAGGTGCACGACCGACGGTGGCATGGTCTCGGCGAGGTTGGAGCCCAGCAGCAGGATGGCCTGTGCACCGCCGAGGTCGGTCAGCGGGAACGGCAGCCCCCGGTCGACGCCGAACGCCCGGATCGCCCCGGCCGCGGCGCTGGCCATGCAGAACCGGCCGTTGTAGTCCACGTACGGCGTGCGCAGGACGACGCGCGCGAACTTCCCCAGCGCGTACGCCTTCTCGTTCGTCAGGCCGCCGCCCCCGAAGACCGCGACGGACTCGCGCCCGCACCGCGCCTGCGCGGCCAGGATGCCCGTCGCCACCCGGTCGAGGGCCTCGTCCCAGGTGGCTTCCCGCAGCTCCCCCGCCGCGTCCCTGACCAGGGGCGCCACCAGCCGGTCGGGAGCGGCGAGCACGACGCCACTGGTCCACCCCTTGCGGCACAGGCCCCCGCGGTTCGTCGGGAAGTCGCGCCCCGCGACCGTCACGGGAGCCGCGGTCGGCGAGGGCCCGATCACCGAGCCGCCCGCAGGGGCGGCCGCGGGTACCTCCGGCGGGCCGAGCGTCTGGGCGCACTGCAGCGCGCAGTACGGGCAGTGGGTCGCCGCCGTCCGGACCGCACGGCCACCGGCGTCACCGGCGTCACCGGCGTCACCGGCGTCGGCCGCGCGGCCCGTCGGGGGTGCCTGGTGCGGCCCCACTCAGATCCTCGCCGCGCTCAGCACGGCACCGCGCCGGCTGTAGACCCACCACGTGGTCGCGGCCATCACCGCGTACATGGCGACGAACGCCCACAGCGCCGGGACGAGCGAGCCGGCCAGCGTCGTGGAGACGGCGAAGGCGCGCGGGATGAGGAACCCGCCGAAGGCGCCGACGGCGCCGGCGATCCCGATGCACCCGGCCGCGGCCTTGCGCGCGGCCGCCGCCCGCTCGGGGGTCGTTGCACCGACCTGGAACACCGCCGGGATCATCCGGTAGGTCGCGCCGTTGCCCGCTCCGGTCGCGACGAAGAGCAGGAGGAACGAGCCGAGGAAGCCCACGACGTCGTGGGCCCGCAGCGCGAGCACGGCACCGACCGCGCCCAGGGCCATCACGCCGAAGGAGGCGATCGTGACCGGCGCGCCGCCCCAGCGGTCGGCGAGGATCCCGCCCAGAGGGCGCGCGAGCGAGCCCACCAGCGCGCCCAGGAAGGCCAGCGACAGCCCGGCGTCGGGGAACTGGGCGCCGAGCAGCGTCGGGAAGGCACCCGCGTAGCCGATGAACGAACCGAACGTGCCGATGTACAGGAACGAGATGATCCACGTGTGCCGGTTGCGCGTCGCCGCACCGAACGCGCGGTAGTCGGCCCGCACGCCGACGAGGTTCGACATCCGCCGCCAGGCCAGGATCGCCGCCCCGAGGATCAGCGGCAGGAACATCAGGCCCGCCCGCTCGAGCGCCAGCCCGCCGCCCACCACCACGACCACGGGCACCGTCAGCTGCACGAACGCGGTCCCGATGTTCCCGCCGGCGGCGTTCAGCCCGAGCGCCCGACCCTTCTCCCGCTCCGGGTAGAAGAACGAGATGTTCGCCATCGAGGAGGCGAAGTTGCCGCCGCCGAGGCCCGCGAGCGCCGCGACGCCCAGGAGCACCCCGAACGGGGTCTCAGGCCGCGTGACCACGATCGCCAAGGCCGTCGCCGGGAGCAGCAGCAGCAGCGCGGACACCACGGTCCAGTTCCGCCCGCCGAACCGCGGCACCGCGAACGTGTACGGGATCCGCAGCGTCGCCCCCACGAGCGCCGGGAGCGCGATCAGCCAGAACTGCTGATCGACCGTGAGCGCGAAGCCCGCCTCCGCGAGCTGCGGGACCACGATGCTCCACGACGCCCAGACCGCGAAGCCCAGGAACTCCGCGATGATCGAGGGCACGAGGTTGCGCCGGGCGATCGCCCGGCCCCCGCCCTCCCAGAAGGCCACGTCCTCCGGGTCCCAGTGCTCGATCCAGCCGCGTCGACCCGTCGGTGGTGCGGTCGTCGTCGCGCGGGTGTCCGTTGCCGTCATGCCTGCCTCCTGCTCCCACGCTCAGGTGAGCGCGCCGTCCGGGCGGGTGGTGCGGGCGGACGACGTCGGCCACCTGCCTGCGACGCTAGGCGGGCCGTGTTTCGGGCGCGGACGCGCAGGCGTTACCGCCCGGAGACGTCCTCCTCACGTGGCGGACACCCCGGTGGTGAGATTCCTGCCGATCTGTGCCGCGCGGGCGGTCAGAACCGCCCGGCGCTCTCCCTCGGGCGCTCCACGCGGTCCCAGCCGCGGCGGGGGCGACGCGCGCCCAGGCGGTCGGTCCGGGCCCGGTAGACCACGTAGGGCCGCCACAGGTACCCCAGCGGAACGCTGAACACGTGCACGAGCCGGGTGAACGGCCAGAGCGCGAACAGGAGCATCGCGGCCATGCCGTGCAGCTGGAAGCCCAGGGGCGCGTCCGCCATGAGCTCCGGGTGCAGGTCGAACCGGAAGATGCCGCGGAACCACACCGAGACGCCCTCGCGGTAGTCGTACTCCCCGCCGAGGTTGAGCATCGAGCCCGCGATCGTGTTCCACATGCCGAGCCCGATGACGACCGCCAGGACGAGGTACATGACCTTGTCCATGCGCGTCGTCGCGCGGAACACCGGGCCGACCGTGCGCCGCCGGTAGATCAGCAGGACGAGCCCGACGACGGTGCACACGCCCGCGATCGCGCCGATCGAGATCGCCATCGCGTGGTACAGCTCCTCGCTCATGCCGACGGCGTCCGTCCACGCCTTCGGGATGCCCAGGCCCATGACGTGCCCCAGGAAGACGGCCAGGATGCCGAAGTGGAACAGCGGGCTGGCCCAGCGCAGCAGGCGCCGCTCGTACAGCTGTGACGAGCGCGTCGTCCAGCCGAACTTGTCGTAGCGGTAGCGCCACACGTGGCCCAGCGTGAAGAACGCGAGGCAGACGTAGGGCACGACGACCCAGAGCACGATGTCGAGGGTGTCGGTCACGGTCGGGCTCCAGTCAGCGTCACGGGGATCGGGCCGGCCTGCGGGGCGACCGCGGGCGGGGTGAGCGGGCCGAACGGTTCCAGCCCGACGTCCTCCCCCGGCGGGCCCTCGGCCGCCAGCCGGGCGACGGCCTCGCGTTCGTCGCCCTCGAGCGGTGGCAGCGTCGCGGACACCGCCGCGAGCACGCCCGCGTACGGGGACCCGGCGTCGGCGAGCGCCAGCCGCAGGAGCTCCACGCCGGCGCGGTGCTCCAGGAGGAGCCGCAGGCCGGTCTCCTGCCCCCCGGGCGCGGAGGCCAGCTCGAGCACGACCGCGAGGTGGTCCGCCAGCTCGTCGCCGGCGAGCTCCCAGCCCGCGTCCCGGAACGCCTGCTTGACCTGGACGAGCGCCAGCCCGCGTCTACGCGTGTCCCCGTACGCGTAGTACGTCAGGTACAGCGAGCAGCGCCGTCGCAGGTCGAAGGTCTCGACGTAACGCGCCTGCGCCTGCGGCAGGGGCATCGCGGCCAGGTCCGCGACCATCCCCGCCAGACAGTCGCGGGCCGGCCCGTCGAGCTCGTCCACCGCCGCGCGGAGGGTGGGCAGGAGTGCCACGAGCTCCTCCGTGGGGTACTCCAGGAGCAGCGCGGCGACCCGGTGGACGACGGCGGTGTGCCGGCCGGTCAGCGTGCGCGCCGTGCGGCGGCGCTGGAGGCGGTTCACGACACACCGCCGTCCGGTCCGGCGTCCGGCCCCGCACCCGCGGGCCCGCCGGGACGGCCGCCCGCCGGGAGCGGCTGCACGACGCCGTCGGCCGGGTCCTCGGGCGGGCGCAGGTTCGGCCCGTCGTCCGACCGTGGTGGGAACAGGCCGGGCGGCAGCCCCTTGCCGTCCCAGTTCAGGAGGTTGACCCGCGCCTTGCGGGTCGCCGGGTCGGCCACCGTGTCCGTCGTCTGGCGCTGGGCGAGCATGTGGAAGTTCTCCACCGCGATGGGGTCGGTGCGGCCCGAGCCCTCGCCGAACGGACCGGACCCGCCCATGCCGGGCCCGCCCTCGTAGTCCAGCGCGCACTCGGTCGCGAGCTCCTCCAGGCTGTGCGCCTGCTCGGCGTGCGCGCTCGGGATGACGTAGCGCTCGTCGTACTTGGCGAGCGCCAGCAGGCGGTACATCGCCTGCATGGTGACCTCGTCCATGCCGACGGACGCGGGGATCGACGGGTCCGCCGGGCGGCCCATCGTGATGTCGCGCATGTAGGAGCGCATCGCCGCGAGCCTCTTGAGCACGGCCGTCACGGGCGCGGTGTCCCCCGCCGTGAAGAGCTCGGCGAGGTACTCGACGGGGATGCGCAGCGCCTCGATCGCCGCGAACAGGTTGCCGCTCTCCTCGGCGTCCTCCCCGGTCTCCCGCACGACGTCGACCACCGGCGACAGCGGCGGGACGTACCAGACCATCGGGAGGGTCCGGTACTCGGGGTGCAGCGGCAGTGCCACCTCGAAGGTGCTGATCAGCGACCAGATCGGCGAGCGCTGCGCCGCCTCGACCCAGTCACGCGGGATGCCCGCACGCTCGGCCTCGCGCTGGACCTCCGGGTCGCTCGGGTCGAGGAAGACCGACCGCTGCGCCTGGAGCAGCCGACGCTCGTCGGGCTCGCTCGCGGCCTCCAGCACGCGGTCGGCGTCGTAGAGCACGAGGCCGATGTAGCGCAGCCGCCCCACGCAGGTCTCGGAGCAGACGGTGGGCAGGCCGACCTCGATGCGCGGGAAGCAGAAGGTGCACTTCTCGGCCTTGCCGGTCTTGTGGTTGAAGTAGACCTTCTTGTAGGGGCAACCCGTGACGCACATGCGCCAGCCACGGCACTTGTCCTGGTCGACGAGGACGATGCCGTCCTCCTCGCGCTTGTAGATCGCGCCACTGGGGCACGACGCCGCGCACGACGGGTTGAGGCAGTGCTCGCAGATGCGGGGCAGGTAGAACATGAAGGTCTGCTCGAACTCGAGACGCACCTTGTCCGAGACCTTCGCGAGCACGGGGTCCGCCGCGGTGAGCGCCGGGGCGCCCGCGAGGTTGTCGTCCCAGTTCGCGCTCCAGCGCACCTGCATGTCCTGGCCGCTGATGAGGGACTTCGGGCGCGCCACGGGCGTGTGCTCCTGCAGCGGCGCGTTGGTCAGGTTCTCGTAGTCGTACGTCCAGGGCTCGTAGTACTCGTCGATCGACGGCTGCTTGGGGCTGGCGAAGATCGTGAGGAGGTTCTTCAGGCGCCCGCCGGCCTTGAGCTGCAGCCGGCCCCGGCGGTTGAGCGTCCAGCCGCCCTGCCACGTCTCCTGGTCCTCGTAGGTGCGCGGGTAGCCCTGCCC
>JAEYXM010000140.1 GCA_023428465.1 Actinomycetes bacterium | reverse complement strand
TGCTCGACCGGTTCACCACGCTCATCGTGCTGCCCTCCGGCCTGGAGTGGATCTCCAGCTGGTGGGGGATCGGCGCGGGCATGGTGCTCCTCGTCGTCGACATCGTCTTCGACAAGGTGCCCGGCGTCGATCACGTCAGCGACGCGATCCAGACCGGTGTACGCCCGCTCATGGGCGGGGTCATGTTCGCGGCGGTCTCCGGGGCCGAGCAGATCGAGCAGTCGCAGTGGTGGCGGGACAACCCCTGGGTCGGCGTGGTCGTCGGCATCGCGCTCGCCGGGACCGTGCACGCGGGCAAGGCCCTCAGCCGGCCCATCGTGAACGCGGGCACGCTCGGGTTCGGGGCGCCGTTCGTGTCGGCCGCCGAGGACGTCACGTCGGCGACCGTCGCCATCCTGGCGATCCTGGTGCCGGTGCTCGTCGTCGGCGTGCTCGTGATCATCGGCGTCGCGATCTGGCGGATCGTGCGCCTGCGCCGTCGTCGGCGTGCCCGCCGGGCGGCGCGCGCAGGCGCCACGGCCGGAGCCGTGGGCGGCGCGCCGGACGGGGACGGACCGGCCGCGCCACCCGCGTGAGTGTGGGTCAGGTCCCGCCGCGCAGCGCCGTGATGGGCTCGACGCCCGCCGCCTTGAGCGCCGGGTAGGCGCCGGCGGCCACGCCGATGACGCCACCGAGCAGCGCCGACGTGATCACGACGACCGTGTCGAGGATCGGTGTCCACTCCTTCGTCAGGCTCACACCGACGACGACCGCGACGCCGAGGGCCGCGCCCACCAGCCCGCCGAGGAGCCCGATGACACCGGACTCCATGAGGAACTGGTTGCCGATGTTCCGCTTGGTCGCGCCGAGCGCCCGGCGCAGGCCGATCTCGCCCGTGCGCTCGCGGACCGACAGCAGGGTCACGTTCGCGATGCCGAGTCCGCCGACCAGGAGGGCGACCGCACCGAGCGCGAGGAAGATCGCGTTGATGTCGGCCTGGACGTTCTCCCGCACCGTCGACGTGGCGGGCGGCACCTGGACCTCGATGGTCTCCGGGTTGTTCGGCTCGAGGAAGTACGGCGCCTGGGCCTTGATGACCGGGCCGGCGCCCACCTGCATGACGAGCTGCGCCTGCTCGAGCGACCGCAGGTCGAAGTCCTTGCGCGCCGTGCCGACCGGCAGGATCACCGCATCGAGCAGGTCGGAGCGGCGGTTGACCGACTCGACGATGCCGATGACCGTGTAGGACCGCTCCCCGATGAAGATCGACGGCTGGCTGTCCACGCGGCTCACGCCGAGCCGCTGCGCCGCACGCGCCCCGAGGACGACGACCCGGTCGCCGCGCGCGTCGTGACCGGCGTCGAAGTAGCGGCCCGTGCGGATCTCGCCGCGGACGGCGTCGAGCAGCCCGGGGGTCGTGGCGAGCACCTGCGGTGTCGCGACGGTCGGGGCGGACGGGTCGTTCACGGGGACCGCGGTGATGCGGGTCTCCCCGACGCTGACGCTCGCGATCGCGCCGACGTGCTCGACACCCGCGATGCGGCTGAGGCGGTCCTCCACGTCCCACGGGATGCTGCCGGTCGCGCGCTCGCCGCCCGCCGTGCGCGTCGTCGCAGGCTGGACGACGACCTGTGTCGCGGCGACCGCGTCGAAGGTCCGGGCGATCTGGCCGGCTGCGGTCTGCGCGAGGCCGATCGTCACCACGAGCGAGCCGATGCCGAGCACCGTGCCGATGATCGTGAGCACGAGGCGGCCCGGGCGGGCGCCGATGCCGTGCGCGGCTTCCGCGAGCAGGTCCCGGAGGCCGAAGTGGTCGCCGGTCCGCTCGACGCGCGAGGAACGGGATCCCCGACGCCCGAGCCTGCTCAGGCCGCCCACGCGCTTCACCAGCCGCGCGGGGGAGACCCGCCGGCGTCGGCCGGGGGGCTCGGTCGCGGCGGGCGGGCCGTCCTCGCCGTCGGGAATGGGCAGCGGCTGGGTGAGCGTGGCGAGCGCGCCGACGCCGTTCAGGTCACCCGCGTCAGCGGGCGTGACGAGGCGGTCCTCGGGGGCGCGGCGTACGCGCAACCGGCGGGGGAGTCGGGGGCTCATACGACCTCGCTCAGTGTGCCGTCGGCGATGCGCACCTGACGTCGCGCGCGCTCCGAGACCCCGGCGTCGTGGGTGATGATCACGAGGGTCAGCCCGTCTGCGTGCAGCTCCTCGAAGAGGTCGAGCACGCCCGCCGACGTCGCGGAGTCGAGGTTGCCGGTCGGCTCGTCCGCGAGCAGGACGTGCGGGCGCGAGATGACGGCGCGCGCGACGGCGACGCGCTGACGCTCGCCGCCGGAGAGCACGGTGGGCATGAAGGTGAGGCGGTGCGACAGGCCGACGCGGTCGAGTGCGTCGAGGGCCCGCTGGCGGCGCTCGGCCCGCGGCACCCCGCTGTACAGGGTCGACAGGAGCACGTTGTCGAGCACGGTGCGGTGCGGCAGGAGGTGGAACGCCTGGAACACGAACCCGATGCGGCCGCCGCGCAGCCGCGCGCGCTCGGCCTCGCTCACCGTCGCCGTGGAGACGCCGTCGAGCAGGTAGTCGCCCGCCGTCGGGCGGTCGAGCAGGCCGAGGATGTGCAGCAGGGTCGACTTGCCGGAGCCGGAGGGTCCGATGATCGACACGTAGTCCCCGCGCTGGACCGTGAGGTCGACGCGGCGCAGCGCCTCCACGGGCGGGTCGCCCGGGAACGACCGGGACAGGCCGCGCAGGTCGATGACCGGCGGCACCTCCGGTTCGTGGTCCCCGGCCGGGTGTCCAGCACCACCCGGCCGGGGCGTCACGATCGCCGGCGCGTGCCCCGCGAACGCGGGCACCGGCGGGAACAGGGGGTCCGTCATCCCTCGTCCTCGGAGGTCTCGGTCTCGGCCGTCTCCTCGTCGCTGGACTCGTCGCTGGACCCGCCACTGGGGGGCGCGTCCGCGGCGGCGGGCTGGTCCGTGCCCACGACCACCTGGTCGCCGGCCTCGAGGCTGCCGTCGATCGGCCGGACCTCGACGAAGCCCCGGGCTGCGAGGCCGGTCTCCACCGTGACGAGGCGGGGCTCGGTCGCGCCCGCGTCGAGGACCTCGACGCGGGCTTCGCCGCCGGGACCGGCGGTCAGCGCGGCGAGGGGCACGGCGAGGACCTCGCCGTCGGTGGAGCTCACCGGGATGACGATGCGTACGTTCGAGCCGGGGAGCATCATCCGCTGGTCCTCGGTGAGCTCACCCGGGACGACGACGACGCGCTTGCGGTTCGGGTCCGCGGCCTCGCCGCCGGCGGCCTCGGTCGGGCCGACGGACTCCACGGTGCCGGGCACCTCCGAGCCGTCGGGCAGGGTGATGGTGACGGTCGTCCCCTCCGTCACGAGGTCGGCCTCGGAGTTGGGCAGCTGGCCCGCGATCTGCAGGGTCGCGCCCGAGACGCTCATGACCGGGGTACCCGCGATCATCGAGCCGCGCTTGACGTTCACGGCGTCGACGCGGCGCGGGGTCGACGCCAGGTAGAGGATCTCGCTCGCGGGGAGCGGGGTGATGACGTCCTGCTGTGCCTTGGTCAGCTCCTCGCGGGCGTCGGTGAGCGCGCGCTGCGCGGACGTCACGGCGGCCTGGAGGTCGGCTGTGTCGGCGGGGCGGTTGGCCTCGTCGCGCTGGGCGATCGCGGACGTCAGGCTGCCCTCCGCCTCGGCGACCGGCTGGGTCGGGCAGAAGACCTCGGGGTCGTTGGCCGCGGTGCAGCGCGCGTACTCGGCGCGTGCGTCGTTGAGGGCCGCGGTCGCGGAGTCGACGGCGGCCTGCGCCGCGACGCGCTCGGCGTAGCTGCCCTGCCCTGCACCGGCGACCGCACGCTGGGCGGACGCGAGCGCCTCCTCGGCGCCGCGCACGGCCTCCTGGGCGGCGTCGAGCATCGCCTCGGCCTCAGCGCCGGCCGACGGGGCGGGGTAGCCGATGCGCGCGTACAGCTCGCGGACGGCGGCCGCGGTCCCCGCGTCGTAGGTGTTGGTGTCGTTGCCCGGGTCGATGCCCAGCGCCCGCAGCGCGGCCTTGAGCTGGGCGACGTCCGGCCCGGAGACGCCGGCGCGCAGCGTCCGGTAGACGGGCAGCTCGCCGGCCAGCAGGATCACGGGACGGCCGGTGACCTCAAGCACGATGGCCCCGGCGTCGAGCGTGGCGCCGACCTCAGGGACCTGGCCGGTCACGACGGCCGGGCCGCCGATGTCACCGGTCTCCAGGGTGACCTCGGCGGGGTCCTCGTAGATCGCGTCGCCGCGCATGATCACGTCGTTGTCGAGCGTGCGCCGCTCGACCGGGACCGTGATCGGGCCGGCCTCCGGCGCCGCGGCGTTCGCTGCGTCCTCGGCGGGCGACACGATGAAGTGACTCAGCGCGAGTCCGGCGGCGAGGCTGGCCACGGCCACGGCGGCCATGATCCAGATGGTGCGGGTGGAGCCGGTGATGGCCCTCATGCTCGGTCGTCCTTCCGGTCGGTGCCCGGGGGAACGGCCCCCGGACATCTCTCCACCCGCGTGCCCATCCGGTGCGCGTCTGGTGATGCCGTGCCCACTGCTGCCGGCTACCTGCTGCCGGCTACCTGCTTCTTCCTGCGTACTGCTCACTGCCCGCGGGGCGCCCGACGGCGCCCCGCGGTGGTCCCGTCGCGTCAGTAGTCCGTCATGGCCGCGACGTAGGCCTCGAGCTCGTCCTTGTGCGCGTTGTAGAACTCCTCCTGCAGATCGATGTTGACCTCCTGGTAGATCCGGTCGTACCCGACCTCCTCGCGGCACGTGAAGTCGGCCACCGCGGTCTCGATCTCCTCGCCGGTGAGCGCGGACAAGCGGCTGTCCATCTCGGCCTGGGCGGCCTCCCAGTCCTCCTCCGTGGAGTTCTCGTCGAGGTCGGCGTACGGGTCGTCGTCCTCGTACATGGCCTGGACCTTCGTGCTGATCATCTCTTCGGCGTCGTAGATGGAGGCCAGGCCGGGGTAGCCGGCGTCAGCCATGCAGGCCGACCAGTCCGCGACGGCCTCGGTGACCCGGGAGTCGGACTCGAGGGCGGCGTACATGGCCTCCATCTCGGCCTCGAGGTCGGCCCACTCGTTGGTCTCCTCGGTCTCGCCGCCCCACATCCGGTCGCCGTACACCTCGTGGGAGGCGTAGCCGTAGCAGCCCTGCTCCTCCCACGACGGGTTCCAGTTCTCCCACTCCTCGTCGGTCTGGAAGTCGGGCTGCACGCCGTAGAGGGCCGCCTCGTAGGCCATCCTCTCCGTGTCGGTCATGGACGCCGTGTACTCGGCGTTGGGGTCGACCCACTGCTCGCCGCCCTCTTCCACCGGCTCGCCGTCGCCCCACGGGTTCGTCGTCTGGCCGTAGCCGTACTTCTTGGCGAAGTCGAGCGTGCCCCACTGGAGCTCCTCGCCGTCGTCCCCGACGGGCTCGGCCACCTCCCAGCCCGCCCCCGAGTAGTCGACGGGCGTGTACTCGAAACCCTCGCCGACCATGCACTCGGCGACGAGCTCCTCGATGCGCAGCTGCTCGGCGTCGGCGTCCTCCTGGTCGTAGTCGCCCCAGGCGCCTTCCCAGAGCCGGTCGATCGGCCCCATCTCGGGCGTGGCCGAGCCCGACGGGCCGTCATCACCTCCGCACGCTGTGAGGGTGAGCGCGAGTGCGGCAGCCACCGCTGCGCCGGCGATCTTGGTGGCGGTCATGAGTGTCTCCTCGTCCGTGCGGCTGGCGTTCCGCGCCGACCGTACTGAAGTGCCCGTCCGGGGCAGATCGTCCTGCGGGATGATGTCCTGCTCATGTCGTGTCGGTCTCGGGGATTGCACGCGCGGCTCACTGCTGCACCGCCGGCACCCCGTCGGCGACCCACGCGTCGAGCTCGGCGCGGTGGGCCTCGTAGAAGCGCTCCCGGTGCTCGTCCTCGACGGTGTCGCGCCCGGCGTCGTAGTCGATCTGCGTGCGGCACGCACGGTCCGCGGCGGCGAGGGCGGTCTCCACCTCGGCGAGGTCGGCGACGGCGGGTCCGGCCGCGGCGCGCGCCGCCGCCACGTCGTCCTCGGACGGGTCGGCGGGCAGGGCAGCCCACGCCTGCGCCCACAGCGCGTCCCAGGCTGCGCGGACGGCTGCCTCGGCGTCGTCGGCGGAGGCCATGCCCGGGTGGCCGGCCTTGCGCATGCACGCGGCCCAGGCCTCGTCGAGCTCGGCGACCCGCGGGTCCGACGCCGCGGTGAGCCGGGCCCCGGCGAGGTCAGCTGCGAGGGCGGCTGCGTCGTCCAGGGTGGCGGGGTCCCCGTAGACGGCGTTCTGGGCGCTGCCGCGGCAGCCGGCGCGGCGCCAGTCGTAGCGCCCGTCGGCGTCGTCGGGGCGGGCGGCGCCATCGAGGGCGAGGCGGTAGGCGTCCTGCTCGGCGGGGGTGAGCGCGGCCACGACGGCGGCGTTCGGGTCCGCTGGGCGGGGCGCCGGCGGCTCCTGCGCGGTGACGCCGTACCCGGTGCGGGCCTCGGGGCCGACGCCCGCCGCGTCGGCCGCCACGCCCGTCGCGTCAGCCGGTGACACCGCGGCGGGGCCGTCCGACGCGTCCGTCCCCACGACGGGCACGTACGCGAAGCCGGCCTCGGCCATGCAGGCGGCCACGAGCTGCTCGAGGCGCTCGGCGTCCGAAGGCTGACGTGACCAGGCGACGTCGACCGAGGCACGCAGGGCGTCGTCGGTGGGCGGGGCGGAGGCCTGGACGGAGCACCCGCCGAGGGTCGCGAAGGTCGCGCCGACGACTGCGGTGAGGACCGCGGGTAGGCCCGCGCGCGCGCAGATCTCGCGTGCGCGAGGCGCCATCGTCATCCTCCCGGGTGCAGCGTCGTCCCGACGCCGGCAGCGCGAAGATCCCGGTGGGGCGGCACCAGTTCCCGGCCCACCGGGCGGGCGCGCGGATCTGCGCGCCCCCGTATCTACAGACGTCCGTCGGGCCCGAAAGGTTGGGCCGGGCGCCGGATCTCCTGGACTACTCCTCGCGCAGGTCGTTCAGTGAGGCGAGCCAATGCAGGAGCTCCTCGCGGTGCTCGGCGAGGAACTCGGCCTGGTACTCGGCGTCGACGGCGGCGCGCACGGCGGCGTAGCCCGACTCCTCCTGGCACTCCACGTCGTCGACCGCGGTCGCGATCTCGCGCCGGCCCAGGTCGGCGAGCGGCTCGGCGAGCGCGGTCTGCGCGGCGGCCTCGTCGACGACGCCGGTCGCCGGGTTCGTCGCCGCGGCGTAGGCCTCCTGCTGGAGGGCCTGGAGCTCCGCCGTGATGGCCGCCTCGGCGTCTCCGACGGCGGTGAGGCCGGGGTGGCCGCGCCCGGCCATGCAGCTGGCCCAGTCCGCGTCGGCCTGGTCGAGGCGGGGGTCGGCGTCGGCGGCGGCCAGCATCGTGACCATCTCGTCCTGCAGGGCGGCGAACGCGTCGGTGTCGTCGCCGACGTCGATCAGTTGGTTCTGCGCCCACCCGGTGCAGCCGAGCTCGGTCCAGTCGGTCGTCATCGCGGCCTCGGGGTCCTCGAGCGTCTCGTAGGCCGTGCCGTAGAGGGCCGTGTAGTAGGCGTCCTGCTCGGCGGGTGTCATCGCGGCGACGTAGTCCGCGTTGGGGTCCTCCGGCTGGGCGTCGCCGAGGACCGGGTTGTTCGTGAGGCCGTACCCGTACTCCTTCGCGTACTCGGTGGTGCCCGGCTCGGCCCCGACCGACTCACCCAGGATGTCGAGGTCCATGGCGGCGTAGTCGACCGGCGTGTAGTCGAAGCCCTCCCCGGCCATGCACTCCGCGACGAGCTCCTCCATGCGCACGAGCTGCGCGTTCACCTGCTCGTTCGACCAGTCGCCGAGGTACTCCTCGAGGAGCGTCTCGAGCGGCGAGCCCGACGACGTCGGGGTGGGCGTCGGCTCGGGGTCGCCACCGCCGCAGCCCGTCAGGGTGAGCAGGCCGACGACGGCGGCGGACGCGACCGCGACGTGCCGTGGCGCGTGCGGGGCCGGCTGGGCGGTGCGGGTCGACGGGAGCGACATGCGGGTCCTTCGGCGTTCGGCGGTCGGGTCCCTCCACGGTAGGCCGGGTCCGGCGAACCGGCATCGGTCGCAAGGACGAACCGTCCGCGGCCGCGCATCGGCCGATGGTCGCGGGTCGGCCGCGGACCGGCCGACCGATCGCTCGGGCGACCGCTCCGACCGGGCGTCAGTCGCGCCCGGCGGGCTCCTGCGGCGTCGCGACGAGGAACGCGGGGTCGGCGAGACCGGCCTCGGCGAAGGCGGCGGCGACGGCCGTGGCGACCGGTGCGACGTCGTCGGCCCGGACCAGGGCGATCGCGGACCCGCCGAAGCCCCCGCCGACCATCCGGCCGCCGAGCGCCCCGGCGGCGAGCGCGGTGCCCACTGCGAGGTCGAGCTCGCGGCAGCTGACCTCGTAGTCGTCGCGCAGGGAGGCGTGCGCGGCCGTGAGCACGGGCCCGACGTCGTCCACCCGGCCCGCGGCGAGGAGCTGCGTCACCTGCTCGACGCGCGCGTTCTCGGTGACGACGTGGCGGACCCGCCGGCACAGCTCGGCGCCGTCGGCGCCCGGGACGAGCTCGCCGAGGCGGGCCAGCGCCGCGTCGGCGTCGCGCACGTCCCGGAGCGACTCCACGCCGAGCAGGTGCGCGGCACGGTCGCACGCCTCGCGGCGGGCGGCGTACTGGCCGCCGGCGTGCTGGTGCTCGGCCCGCGTGTCGACCACGAGGAGCGCGCGGTCGACCGCGGCGAGGTCGAGCGGGACGGGCCGCGTGGCGCCGTCGCGGAAGTCGAGGAGCATCGCGTGCCCGGGCCGGGAGCGCAGGGATGCCGTCTGGTCCAGACCCCCGGTGGGGGCGCCCGCGATCGCGTTCTCGGCGCGGACGCACACCTCGGCGAGGCGCGTGCGGCCCTCGTCGTCGCCCGAGAGCAGCAGGCCGTGCTGGTCGTCGAGGGCGACGGCCACGGCGCACTCGAGCGCCGCCGACGACGACAGCCCCGCCCCGTACGGCACGCACGAGTCCACGACGGCGTCGAACCCGCTGACGTGCTCGTAGCCCGCCTCGCGTAGCGCCCAGGCGACGCCCGCGACGTACGTGCCCCAGCCGCTGACCGACCCGGGGGTGACGTCGTCGAGGTCGGCCTCCCAGATGCCGCCCGAGGGCTCCTGCGCGGAGAACAGGCGCACGACGGCGTCGGTCCGGCTGTGCAGTGCCACGTAGGTGCGGTGGGGGAGGGCGATCGGCAGGCACAGGCCTGCGTTGTAGTCGGTGTGCTCACCGATGACGTTGACCCGCCCGGGCGCGGACCAGACGCCGTCGGGCTCGGTCCGGAACGCGCCGCGGAATGCTGCGGCGGCGCGCGCCGCGCCCTCGGGGCGGGTCCAGGCGGTGACCCAGCGCGGCTCGGGGGTCGTGGTCATCGGGCCACCTCCCGCAGTCGCGCGGCGATGAGCTCGGGCGTGGTGTCGCTGATCCACGCACCCATGCCCGACTCGACGCCGGCGAGGTACTTGAGCTTGTTCGGCGCCCGGAGCACCGAGAAGACCTGCAGGTGCAGGCGACCGAGGTCGCGGCCCTGGCCGACGACGGCCTGGTGCCACCCCGCGATGTAGGGCAGGGGGATGGGTGCGCCCGTCGTGGGGTCCACGAAGAACCGGTCGAGCCGGCGCAGGAGCTCGGGGTAGACGCGCGCGAGGTCCGCACGCTCGGCGTCGTCCAGGGCGGGGAGGTCGGGGACGTCGCGCGACGGCGCGAGGTGCACCTCGACGGGCCAGCGGGCCGCGGCGGGCACGTACGCCGTCCAGTGCTCGGACTCCAGGACGATGCGGGTGCCGGCGCGGCGCTCGGCGTCGAGCACGTCGCGCAGGAGGCTGCGGCCTGTGCGGTGCCAGTGGGCCTGCGCCTGCTGCAGCATGAGCTCGGTGCGCGGCGTCCGGAACGGGAAGGCGTAGATCTGCCCGTGCGGGTGCGGCAGGGTCACGCCGATCTCCCGGCCGCGGTTCTCGAAGCAGAACACCTGCTCGATGCCGGGCAGCGCGCCCAGCGCCGTCGTCCGGTCGGCCCAGGCCTCGATGATCGTGCGGACCCGGTGCGGCGGCAGGTCGGCGACCGACGCGTCGTGCTGGGCGGAGAAGCACACGACCTCGCACCGGCCGGCTGCGGGCCGGGCGGGCCACAGCGGCTCCTCGTCGACGAGCCAGGAGGTGTCCCGGGCGGCGTCGGGCAGCTGCAGCAGGGCGGGGAAGCGGTTCTCGAAGACGACGACGTCGTAGTCGGTGTCGGGGACCTCGCCGTCGCTGTAGGGGGCGCCCGGGCGGGCCGGGCACAGCGGGCACGCGTCGGCGGCAGGGAGGTGGGTCCGGTGCATCCGGTGTGACGCCATGGGGATCCACTGGCCGGTCAGGGGGTCGCGCCGCATCTCGGGGGCCGTGGCGGGGTGGGCGACGCCGTCGTCGCCGACGACGGGCGCGAAGCGGTTCTCGAGCGGCCGGGGGTCGTCGAGCCTGCGGGTGGCCGCGCCGGAGACGTAGGGCTCGGAGTCGTCGAAGTAGATGAGCTCGCGGCCGTCGGCCATGCGGGTCGCGGTGCGTCGGACGTTCATCGGTGCGCCTCCACGGGTCGGCCAGGTGCAGGCACCAGGACGAGGGAACCGACGACGTCGCGCAGCGCGGTCGCGGCCTCGTCGGGAAGCCCGTCGTCGCAGATCAGCACGTCGACGTCCTCGAGCCCGACGATGCGGGACAGGCCGACGGCGCCCCACTTGCTGCGGTCGGCGAGGACGACGGTCGTGGCGGCGGCTGCGACGAGCGCGCGGTCCGTCTCCGCCTCGAGCAGGTTGGGCGTGGTGAGCCCGGCGTCGCGGTCGATGCCGTGCACCCCGAGGAAGGTGACGTCCACGCGCAGCCCGGCGAGGGTCTGCGTGGCGACGGGGCCGACGAGCGCGTCCGACGGCGTCCGCGTGCCGCCGGTGAGGACGACGGTGAGGTCGCGGTCCTCGGGGCGGTGCAGCGCCTCGGCGGCCGGGAGCGAGTTGGTGACGACGGTCAGCGGCCGCAGCGAGCGGTCGGCGGCGAGGAGGCCCGCGAGGAGGTGCGTCGTCGTGCCCGCGGAGAGCGCGACGGCGGCACCGGGGGTGACGAGGCTGGCGGCCTCGCGCGCGATGGCGGACTTCTCGTCCGTGGCGAGTTCGCGCTTGGCACGGAAGCCGGGCTCGTGCGTGGCGTGGTGCAGGTCGACCGCGCCACCGTGGACGCGGCGGACGAGACCGCGGCGGGCGAGGTCGGCGATGTCGCGGCGGACCGTCATGTCCGACACGTCGAGGTCCGCCACGAGGTCGGCGACGCGGACGGCGCCGCGGGCCCGGATGGCCGCGAGGATCAGCTCCTGGCGTTGCTGAGCGAGCATGTCGAACAGTATCGCTCAGAAACGAACATCAGCCACATGCCGGGCGCGTGGGCGCGGACGTGGGGCCGGAGGGACGGTGCTGGACCGGGTCAGTGCTGGACCGGGGTCAGACCGAGCGGGCGGCCCGCCAGGCCGCGGGCGCGGTGACCCAGGTTGCGCGCCAGGTCGCGCAGCACGGTGGCGGCCGGGCTGTCCGGGTCCGCGAGCGTGACGGGCGTCCCGCCGTCGGCCGCCTCGCGCAGCGTGACGTCGAGCGGCACCTGGCCCAGCAGCGGCACCTCGGCGCCGATCGCCTTCGTCAGGTTCTCCGCGACCGTCTGCCCGCCACCGGAGCCGAAGACCTCCAGGCGCGTCCCGTCGGGCTGCTCGAGCCACGACATGTTCTCGATGACGCCGACGACGTGCTGGCGCGTCTGGACGGCGATCGAGCCGGCGCGCTCGGCGACCTCGGCTGCCGCGACCTGCGGCGTCGTGACGATGACGAGCTCGGTGGTCGGCAGCAGCTGCGCGACCGAGATGGCGATGTCGCCCGTACCGGGCGGCAGGTCCAGGAGCAGGACGTCCAGGTCGCCCCAGTACACGTCCGAGAGGAACTGCTCGAGGGCGCGGTGCAGCATCGGCCCGCGCCACACGACCGCCTTGCCCGGGGGCACGAACATGCCGATCGAGATGACCTTCACCCCGTGCGCGACGGGCGGCAGGATCATGTCGTCGACCTTCGTCGGCGGCTGGTCCACGCCCAGCATCCGGGGGATCGAGAAGCCGTACACGTCCGCGTCGACGACGCCGACCTTCAGGCCCTCCGCCGCCATCGCGACCGCGAGGTTCGCCGTCACGGACGACTTGCCGACGCCGCCCTTGCCGGAGCCGATGGCGTACACGCGCGTCAGGGAGTCCGGCTGCGCGAACGGGATGACCGCCTCCGGGGTGCCGCCGCGGAGCATCGACTTCAGCTCCGCCTTCTGCTGCTCGTTCATCACGCCCATCGCGACCTGCACGGCTGCGACGCCCTCGAGGGCGCCCACGGCCGCCGTGACGTCGCGGGTGATCGTGTCGCGCAGCGGGCAGCCGGCGGTGGTCAGGTCGATGCCGACGATGACCTCGGCGCCGTCCGGCCCCTCGATCACCTGGATCTCGCGGACCATGCGCAGCTCGGTGATCGGGCGGCGGATCTCGGGGTCGATGACGCCGGCGAGGGCGGCGGTGATCGACTCGACCGTGGGTGCAGACATGGGATCCATCGTAGGTCGCCCGCCGTGGGACCTCCGGCGGACGGCCTGGGACCCGGCGGGGCGGGGCGTGCGGTCGGTGCCCTCGGCGGGCCCGACGACGCCGCGTAGGCTCGCGGAGCATGGACCACGAGTCGTACGTCGCCGCCGTCCGGGAGCAGTCCGAGCGGTTCCTCGAGGCCGTGGCGCTCGCCGCGCCCGAGGCCCCGGTGCCCTCGTGCCCGGGCTGGTCCGTCGCCGAGCTCGTGTGGCACCTGGCCGAGGTCCAGCACTCCTGGGCGAGCGTCGTCGCAGGTCAGGCGGGGGACGACGTCGTGGCGCCCGAGCGCGTGGACGAC
>JAEYXM010000093.1 GCA_023428465.1 Actinomycetes bacterium | reverse complement strand
GGCTCGCGTCTCGCGGGCCCCTGCCGCATGACCGGGCGCGCCCACGCGGCACGAGCAGGCCGCGCCGCGCCGCCGGCGACGCTGTCCGTGACCGGGCACACGTCGTACGTTGAGGCTTGACACGGTGATCTTCGCCCTGTGCGGCGCAGGTGCCGGCTACGGGAGGTCAATGTGGACTACATCTCGCGGTACGTCAGTTGGCTGTTCGGGGAGATCCGGGACTTCTTCCTCGCGACCGGGGACACCGGTCACAAGCTGATCCTCATGGTGCTGGCCATCGTGCTGTTCGCGGCGGTCATGGGCTTCATCCTTTGGATCGTCGACAGGCCCAAGAAGGCGCCGTCCTGGCTCGTCGCAGCCGCCTTCACCGGGCCGGCGCTCCTGGCCCTCGCGTTCGGGCTCGTGTACCCCGCGATCCTGACGATCATCTCCTCGTTCGAGACGAAGTCCGGCGAGGTCGGCTTCGCCAACTACGAGACGGCGTTCACGAACCCCGCCTTCCAGGCCGTGCTGCGGAACACGGCGCTTTGGGTGCTCCTCGTCCCGATCCTGTCCACGTTCATCGGGCTCATCTACGCGGTCGTTGTCGACCGGACGCGGTTCGAGCGGTTCGCCAAGTCCCTCATCTTCCTGCCGATGGCGATCTCGATGGTCGGCGCCGGCATCATCTGGGGCCTGGTGTACGACGCCCGCTCCGGCTCCGGTGGCCGCATCGGTCTGATGAACGCCTTCCTGGGGCTCTTCGGGCAGGACGCCTTCGACTACCGCCTGCTCGGTGCCCCCAGCAACAGCTTCTTCCTCATCGCGGTCATGATCTGGATCCAGACGGGCTTCGCGATGACGGTCCTGTCGGCGGCGATCAAGGCGATCCCCGACGACATCATCGAGGCGGCCAAGCTCGACGGACTCAGCGGCCTGGAGATGTTCCGTTTCATCACGGTGCCGAGCATCCGGCCCGCGCTCGTCGTCGTGCTGACGACGATCGCCATGGGCACGCTGAAGGTCTTCGACATCGTCCGGACGATGACCAACGGCAACTACGAGACGTCCGTGGTCGCGAACGAGTTCTACGAGCAGAGCTTCCGCCAGTTCAACCAGGGCCTGGGTGCCGCGCTGGCCGTGCTCCTGTTCGTGATCGTCATCCCGATCATCATCTACAACGTCCGCCAGATGCGACTCTCGGAGGCGATCCGATGACCACGACCCCGCTGCCCCCCCAGGGCGTCGCGACGGCGGCGGAGCCGGGCGAGATCACCGGCCCGCCGAGCAAGGAGAAGCTGCAGCGGCGCGCGCGGCTCGCCGGGACGAAGCTCAGCTCCCCGTGGGCGTCGATGATCGCGATCATCCTCGCGGTCCTGTGGACGACACCGACTGTCGGCCTGCTCGTCACGTCATTCCGCCACGACGGCGACATCCGCTCGAGCGGGTGGTGGACCGAGCTGTGGCCGGGCAACTGGAACTTCACGCTCGACAACTACGACGAAGCGTTGTTCGGCGGCCAGAACAGCCTGATCAGCTACTTCGTGAACTCGATCGTCATCACCCTGCCGTCGGTGTTCATCCCGATCTCGATCGCGCTGCTCGCGGCGTACGGGTTCGCGTGGATCGACTTCAAGGGCCGCAACTTCCTGTTCATCGCGGTGTTCGCCCTGCAGGTCGTGCCGCTGCAGATCGCGCTGATCCCGCTGCTGTCGCAGTACGTGGACTGGAAGATCGCGGGCTCGTTCTGGACGCTGTGGCTCTCGCACACGATCTTCGCCCTCCCGCTCGCCACGTTCCTGCTGCACAACTTCATGAAGGACATCCCGCCGTCGCTGGTCGAGGCGGCGCGCGTGGACGGCGCGGGGCACGTGAAGATCTTCTTCAGGATCATGCTGCCGCTGCTCACGCCGGCGATCGCGTCCTTCGGGATCTTCCAGTTCCTGTGGGTGTGGAACGACCTGCTCGTGTCCCTGACCTTCACGGGTGCGACGGCCGACGTCGCCCCGCTGACCGTCCGGGTCGCGTCCATGGCCGGTACGCGCGGCGGCGACTGGGAGATCCTCACGGCGGGCGCGTTCATCTCGATGGTCATCCCGGTGCTGGTGTTCATCTTCCTGCAGCGCTACTTCGTCCGCGGCATGCTCGCGGGCGCCGTGAAGGGCTGACGGCCCAGCCAGACCCCCGCAGCACCCCCGTAGCCTGGCCCGGTGAGCGACTCACCGGGCCAGGCGCCTGTCGGGGCCCCGGTGGTCGGGGGCGGTGCGGGGGCGCACGTGGCGCGGGTCCCGGCACCGGCGCTGTTCGTCGCCTCGGGGTTCGCGCAGTACATCGGTGCGGGCATCGCGGCGCGCGTCCTCTTCCCCGAGATGGCGCCGGAGGCGGTGGCGTGGCTGCGCATCACCGCGGCGGCCCTCGTGCTGGCGGCGTGGCGGCGTCCGTGGCGCTCGCGGTGGGGCCGACGCGCCCTGGCGTGGACCGTCGCGTTCGGCATCGTCCTGTGCCTGATGAACGTGACCTTCTACGTGGCGATCGACAACCTCCCGCTGGGCACGGCGGTGGCGATCGAGTTCATCGGCCCGGTGGCGGTCGCGGCGATCACCGGTCGCAGCTGGCGCGAGCGGGCCGGCATCGCGCTCGCGGCGCCCGGGGTCGTCCTGCTGGCCGGGGTGACGCTCCAGGGCGGTGCCGAGGACGACGTCGTGCTGGGTCTCGTGGCGATCGGCCTCGCGGCCGTCTGCTGGGCGGGGTACATCCTGCTCGGCCGTCGGGTGGCCCTGAGCGGGGACGGCGTGACGCGGCTGGCCGCGGGGATGGCGGTGGGCGCCGTCGTGCTCGCGCCCGTTCTGGCCCCGCGGGCGACGATCGGGCTCGGGTCGTGGCAGCTGCTCGTGACGGTCTTCGGGGTCGCGGTGCTGTCGTCGGTGATCCCGTACGCGGTCGAGCAGGTCGTCCTCGGGCGGGTGTCCGCGGCGACGTTCGCGGTCCTGCTCGCGCTCCTGCCGGCGACGGCCGCGGCGAGCGGGGCCTTCCTGCTGCGTCAGTGGCCGCACCCGCTCGACGTCGTCGGGCTGGTCCTGGTCTCCGGTGCGATCGCCCTCACGAGCCGTCACCGCCCGGAACCGGTCGCGGAGCCCGACGCCGGCGCCTGACGGCCTGGCGGGCCTTACAGGTACTGGCCCGGGCCGTGGTCCGGGTCGTCGTCGGGGCCGCCCTGGGCGGTTCGGGCCACGATGACGCCCGGTGGGAGCTCGCGGCGCATCTGCGCGAGCTGGGCCTGCGTCGTCATCTGCTGTGCGACGAGCGCCGTCTGCAGGCCGTGGAAGAGGCCCTCGAGCCAGCCCACCAGCTGGGCCTGCGCGATGCGGAGCTCGGCGTCGGACGGCTGACCGTCCTCCGCGAACGGCAGGGTGATCCGGTGCAGCTCCTCGACGAGCTCGGGCGACAGGCCGTCCTCGAGCTCGCGCAGCGACCGCTCGTGGACCTCGGCGAGGCGACTGCGGGCGGCGTCGTCGAGCGGCGCGGAGCGCACCTCCTCAAGGAGCTGCTTGATCATCGTGCCGATGCGCATGATCTTTGCCGGTTGCCCGGGGAAGCCCGCCGCGGTGAGGCCGTGCCGCTCGCCGGCGTCGCCGGCTTCGGCGTCGTCGTCGGGACGCTGGTCGGTGGTGGGCTCGGAGCTCATGGCTCCATTGTCCCCTGGCCCCGCGGGTAGCGTGGCGGCCGACGGCGCGCCGCCGCGCCGGGCGGGGAGGGACCGATGGCCTGGCGCACGTCCGCCGAGCACGTGCGGTGGCTCGCGGCGGAGACGGACCGCCTGCTCGCCTTCGCGCGGGGCGCGCGGCTCGACGTCGGGGGCTTCGGCTCGCTCGGGGACGACGGCGTCGCCCGGCCCGACCGGCCGCGCGAGCTCTACATCGCCTGCCGGATGACCTACTCCTTCGCGCTCGGGACGCTCCTGGGCCGCCCGGGCTGCGCGCCGCTCGTCGACCACGGCCTGGCGGCTCTCACCGCACTCTTCAGGGACGCGGAGCACGGCGGCTGGTTCGCGTCCGTCGCGCCCACGACGCCGGAGCCCGTCGACGACACCAAGGCCGCCTACGGGCACGCGTTCGTCGCCCTCGCCGCCGCGGCGGCCGTCGCGGCGGGTCGGCCGGGCGCGCAGGCCCTCCTCGACGAGGCGCTCGCGGTGAGTCTGGCCCACTTCTGGGACGACGACGCCGGCATGGCCGTCGAGTCCTACGACCGCTCATTCGGCCGTTCCGAGGCCTACCGCGGCGTCAACGCGAACATGCACACGGTCGAGGCGTACCTCGTGGCCGCGGACGTCACGGGAGACCGCGCCTGGCTCGACCGCGCGTCCCGGATCACCGAGCGGGTCGTGCACGGCTTCGCCGCCGACGCCGCCTGGCGCGTCCCCGAGCACTTCGACCCCGACTGGCAGCCCCTGCCCGACTACAACGTCGACGACCCCGCGCACCCCTTCCGGCCGTACGGGGCGACCGTCGGGCACTGGATGGAGTGGGCGCGCCTGACCCTGCACCTGCGCGCCGCGCTCGCGGCCCGCGGCGACGTGCCGCCCGCGTGGATGCTGGACGACGCCGTCGCGCTCGTCGACGCGGGCGTCCGGGACGGCTGGTCCGTCGACGGCTGCCCGGGCTTCGTCTACACGGTGGACCCGGCGGGACGGCCGGTCGTGCGCGAGCGCATGCACTGGGTGCTGTGCGAGGCGATCGGGGCGGTGGCCGCGCTGCACGCCGTGACCGGCGAGACGCGCTACGACCACTGGTACCGCGCCTGGTGGGAGCACGCGCACGCGCACCACATCGACCCCGCGGGTGGCTGGTGGCACGGGCTCGACCCGTCGGGCGCCGTCTCGCGCACCGTCTGGTCCGGCAAGCCCGACGTCTACCACGCGCTCCAGGCGACGCTCGTCCCGCGCCTTCCCCTGGCACCCACGCTCGCCCCGGCCCTCGCGCGCGGCCTCCTCGACCAGGTGCCCTGACCCCCGGCCCGATGCCGGGCGCTCAGGGGACGAGGAGCAGCTTGCCGAACACCTGACCCGCCTCGAGCAGCTCGTGCGCGCGCGGGGCCTCCTCGAGCGGCATCCGCTCGGCGACCACCGGGCGCACGCGCCCGTCGGCGACCATCGGCCAGACGTGCCGGACGACGTCGGCCACGAGTGCCGCCTTCTCCTCGTAGGGGCGCGCCCGCAGCGTCGCGGCGTGCACCGAGGCCCGCCTGGCCATGAGCGCCCCCAGGTCCAGCTCGCCCCGCCGCCCCCGCTGCAGCCCGATGACGACGAGCCGCCCGCCGGTCGCCAGGGCCTCGACGTTGCGCCCCAGGTACGCGCCGCCGACGACGTCGAGCACCACGTCCGCGCCGCGGCCGTCCGTGACGTCCCGGACCGCCTCGACGAAGTCCTCCGACCGGTGGTCCACGGCCCGTTCCGCGCCGAGGGCAGCGCACCGCGCCGCCCGCTCCGGGCCGCCCGCGGTCGCCACCACGCGGGCCCCGAGCGCGACGCCCAGCTGGATCGCCGTCGTGCCGATGCCGCCCGAGCCCCCGTGCACCAGGAGCGTCTCCCCGGGCCGCAGGCCGGCCTGGTCCACCAGGCTCGACCAGACGGTGCACACAGCCTCCGGCAGGGCCGCGGCGTCGATCAGGTCGACACCGGCCGGGGCAGGCATCACCTGGCCCGAGCGGACCACGACACGCTCGGCGTACCCGCCGCCGTCGAGCAGCGCGCAGACCCGGTCGCCCACCGCCCACGGCGCCGATGGATGCGCTTGCGTAACGATTCCGGCCACTTCCAGCCCGGGCCATGGTGGTGCGCCGGGGGGCGGGGGGTAGTGTCCTGCCCGTTGCAGTGCGTCGGCGCGGTTCACCCCCGCCGCGTAGACGGCCAGAAGCACCTGGTCATCCGCGGGGACCGGGTCCGGGACGTCGCCCGGAACCATCTCCCGGGGACCACCACACCGGGGGATCAGCATCACGCGCATGGTTACGAGTGTTGCAGGCGGGTGAAAAACGGCCGATATCGTGTGGTCAGTGCCACCCGGCGGACTGTCGGCCCTAATGCCGACGTGACCGGACGCCGATGCTGTTCCAACGGCGGCGGTCGACGGGAACGTTCGCCGGGAGCAGCACGGTGCGCGGCGGTGGGCGCCGACGCGCAGTGAAGGAGACGCCATGCTTCGCAGGTTGGGCATTCGAGGAAAGGTCCTCGCAGCCCTGTCCGTGCCTGTCCTCGTGCTGTTCCTGCTGGCCGGCATCGTCTCTCTGCAGTCGATCCAGGACGTGCAGACCAAGCGCGCGAACCAGGCGGTGATCGACGCTCTCGAGTCGGTCCAGCAGATCGTCGAGGCGATGCAGACCGAGCGCGCTGCGTCCCTGCCGACCCTCGGTGGGGCGCGCGACGAAGCGGTCGACGCGATGATCGAGGACGTCCAGGCGGACACCGACGCGATGATCGCCCGGTTCCAGACGTACCAGGAGAAGATCAACTTCGACGCGCTGGACCCGACGTTCCTCGCCTCGTTCGACGACTTCAACAACCAGCTCGCCGGCCTGCGCGGCCCACGCAACTACGTGAACATCGGTGCGGCGCCCGTCGGTGCCGTCGACACGGCGTACTCGAACATGATCGACACGACGCTCGACTTCTACGGTGAGGTCGCGGGCTCCCTCGAGGACCGCGGCGCCGCCTCCTTCCTGACGTTCGAGTACCGCGTCCTCAGCCTCGTCGAGGCCTACCGTCACGAGATGGCGCTGGGCACCGAGGTCATCAAGGCCGGTGGCCGCAGCGTCGACGCCGAGCGGCTCGCCACCTACTTCGGTACCGCCAACGAGCTGCGCCTCGACCTGTACCGCGACCTGTCCGGCATGGGCCTGGACGCAACCTTCACCGAGGTCCTCATCGACGACGGTCCCGACAGCTACGACCGGATGCGCAAGTACATCGAGTCGGCGACCAACGGCCTGGCGCTCCCCTCGACCCTGACGCCCGAGACCTGGGTGGCTGCGGCCGAGGATGAGATCGACCTCATCAGGGACGCGAGCACCGAGGCGCACCGAAAGGCCGTGGCGCGAGCGGATGCCGTCGAGGCGTCCTCGTTCCGAGGCGCCATCCTGACCATCGCCCTCGTCGTCGGCGGTGTCGTCGTCTCCGTCGTCACCGCGCTCTCCATCGCCGGTGGTATCGTCCGGCCGCTGCGGCGCCTCACCGTCGCCGCCGGTACGGTCCGCGACGAGCTGCCGAACCTCGTCGAGCAGGTCGCGATCCCGGGCCAGGGGCCGGACCTGCGCCTGACCCGCATCCCCGTCACCTCACGCGACGAGATCGGCCGCCTCGCAGCCGCGTTCAACGAGGTGAACGCGACGACCATCGAGGTCGCCCAGGAGCAGGCCGCCCTGCGTGCGTCCATCGCCGAGATGTTCGTCAACGTCGCCCGCCGCGACCAGGTGCTCCTCAACCGGCAGCTGTCGTTCATCGACGCGCTCGAGCGGTCGGAGGAGAACCCGAAGATCCTCGCGGACCTCTTCCGGCTCGACCACCTCGCCACCCGGATGCGCCGCAACGCGGAGTCCCTCCTCGTCCTCGCGGGCATCGACACCGGCCGACGCCTGCGCGAGTCCCTGCCGACCTCGGACGTCATCCGGACGGCGTCGTCGGAGATCGAGCACTACGAGCGCATCCAGCTCGACCTGCCCGTCGACCCGCTGATGCTCGGCCACACCGCGCTGCCCGCAGCCCACATGCTCGCCGAGCTGCTCGAGAACGCGACGGTCTTCAGCGACCCGGGCACGCCCGTCTACGTGTCGACCGGCATCGACCAGGACGCCGTGATCATCACGATCCAGGACCAGGGCCTCGGCATGCTGCCGGAAGAGCTCGAGATGGCGAACGCCAAGATCGCCACGACATCCGCGAGCGACGTGCTCGGCTCCCAGCGACTCGGCCTCTACGTCGTCGGTCGCATCGCCAGCCGCCTCGGCACGACCGTGACCCTGTCCAAGGGCCCGGACGACAAGGGCACGCTCGCCACGGTCCGCATGCCCCTCGTGCTCTTCGTCAACCCGTCGTCCATCCCGATCACCGCGCCGTCGCAGCGCCAGGTCGAGAGCTTCGTCCGGCCGGAGGAGGCCGCCGCGGTCGTCCACGACACCGCGTACGCCCCCGCCCCGGTCGGCGGCGTGCAGGACGTCGCGGCCGGCGCCCTCGGCTCGGCCGAGAACCCCGCCGAGGCCGTCGACATCGCTGCCCTTGTCGAGGGCACCACGGAGCTGGGCCTGCCCAAGCGCCGCTCGCACGGCACCGAGGCGCCGACGTGGGACATGACCGGGGGCGACACCGCCGCCGCGTCGGCCATCCCGCTCGCGCCGAGTGCGGACTCGCTCGCCGGCGCCGCCGCCGCCGTGCAGGACGAGGTCTGGCAGCCGCCCATGGTGGCCACCTCGACCCCGCTCGTCACCCGCAAGCCCGGCGAGACGCCGCACGCGGCCCCCTCCGTCCCCGCCGGCCTGCCCGGGCGAGGCCCGGCCACCGGTGGCCTGCCCACCCGTTCCCCGGCGACGACGACCGGTGGCCTGCCCATCCGTACGAGCACCGGCAGCCAGCCGCCCGTCCCGCAGTCGCTCGTCGGCGGTCCGACGCAGTCCGGGCTGCCCGCTCGTCGGCCGAGCGGCCCGGGCGGTCCGACCGCCCCCGAGGCCGTGTCGACCGCGTCCGCCACCGGTCCCGCGAACGTCGAGGGCCGCACGGCGATGTTCGCCGGCTTCCGGTCCCGTCGCGCCGAGGTCCAGGCCGCCGCCGTCCAGGAGGCCGGCGCCGAGCCCGCCATCGGGTCGGACGACGCGGTCGAGCGCCTCGCCGCCGCGGCCACGAGCACGGCGTCCTTCTTCCGCCGCAGCGACGCGGGTGCGCCCGCCGCCGACAAGCCGGCTGACGAGCCCATGGTCATCCCGGCGCTCGTCGACGACGACGACGAGTTCGGTGACGGTGCCTTCGCGCCGGACGCCCCTGCGCCCGAGTCGCTCGGTGCCGCCCCGGCGGCGGCACCGGCACCGTCCGCCCCGGCGGACGAGAAGCCCTGGGCCCCGCAGTGGCAGGCCCCGGCGGCGCCCGAGGCCCAGCCGTGGCAGCCGCAGTGGTCGACGCCCGAGCCGGCGGAGCAGGCCGCGCCCGTCCAGCCGTGGCAGCCGCAGTGGTCCGCCGAGCCGGTTGCCGAGCCGGTTGCCGAGGCCCCGGCCCCGGTGCAGCAGCAGCCCGCAGCGCCCGAAGCGGAGCCCGCGTGGCAGCCGCGCTGGGCCACGCCCGAGCTGCAGC
>JAEYXM010000287.1 GCA_023428465.1 Actinomycetes bacterium | reverse complement strand
GGTTGTGGGGGCGCGGGGGAGTCGAGCCCCTGGAGGTCGACGGCGACGGCGCCCTGCTCGCGCGCCTGCGCCGGCTGCTCGCGGACGCGACCCAGTAGCGGGCGCGGTCAGGCGGGCTGCTCGCTCGTCCCCGGGTCGTCCTCGGCACGTGCCCGCTCGATCTCCTCGAGCAGGTCGCGCAGCTCGGAGCGGACGAAGTCACGGGTCGCGACCTCGCCCATCGCGATGCGCAGCGCCGCGATCTCGCGGGCCAGGAACTCGGTGTCGGCGAGCGAGCGCTCCGCACGCTGACGGTCCTGCTCGGCGGCGACGCGGTCCCGGTCGGCCTGGCGGTTCTGCGCGAGCAGGATCAGCGGCGCGGCGTAGGACGCCTGCAGCGAGAGCATGAGCGTGAGGGCCGTGAAGCCGTTGGAGGCGCGGTCGAACCGCAGACCGTCGGGCGCGAGCGAGTTCCACGCGATCCACGCGAGGCAGAAGGCCGTCAGGTACACCAGGAACCGCGGCGTCCCGAGGAACCGCGCGATGCCCTCGGACACCCGGCCGACGGAGTCCGGGCTGAACCGGGGGCGCGGCAGGAGGGTGCGGCGGACCTCGCGGGGCTGGTCCAGCCGCTCAGCCACGCTCCACCTCCTCCATCGCGTCCTCCATCGCCTGGTCGCTCACCTCGGTGCCCGCGTCGCGCCAGTCCTCGGGGAGCAGGTGGTCAAGCACGTCGTCGACCGAGACCGCGCCGAGGAGCCGGCGCTCCGGATCGAGCACCGGGAGCGCGAGCAGGTTGTACTGCGCGAGCAGGCGCGTCAGCTGTCCCATGCCCGCCTCCGGCGTCACCCACTCGATCTCGGTGTCGAGGATGCCGCCGATGGGTGCGTGCGGCGCCTCCCGCAGCAGCCGCTGGAAGTGCACGACGCCGAGGAACCGCCCGGTCGGCGTCTCCAGGGGAGGGCGCGCCACGAAGATCATCGAGGCCAGCGCGGGCGTGATGTCCTGGCGGCGCACGTGCGCGAGGGCCGCGGCGATCGACGTCTCGGGGCCCAGGATCACGGGCTCGGTGGTCATCAGACCGCCCGCGGTGTTGTCCTCGTACGCCAGGAGACGGCGGACGTCCCGCGCCTCCTCGGGCTCCATGAGCTCCAGCAGCTCGGTCGCCTGCTCGGCGGGCAGCTCGGAGAGCAGGTCGGCGGCGTCGTCCGGCTGCATGGCGTCGAGCACGTCCGCGGCGCGGCTCAGGCCGAGGCCGGTGAGGATCTCGACCTGGTCGTCCTCCGGGAGCTCCTCGAGGACGTCGGCGAGGCGCTCGTTGTCGAGCGCGGCGGCGACCTCGAGGCGGCGGGTGTCGGACAGGTCGTGCAGCGCGTCCGCGAGGTCGGCGGGCTTGAGGTCCACGTAGGAGGCGAGCAGCAGGTCCGCGGCCTGGATGCCGGCCGCAGGCGCGAGGCTGCGCACGTCGGCGATGTCGACGAGCAGCGTCTCCCCGCGGCGGCGCATGAGGCCGCCCTTGCCCGGTGCCTGACGGCGCAGGAACAGCTGCGTGAGGACCCAGTCCCGGTTGCGCTGCTGCTCGAGCGCGAGGTCGACGATCGTGGCGTGGCCCGAGCCGTCGACGAGCTCGACCTGGCGGTCGAGCAGCTCGCCGATGGCGAGCGTCTCGGTGGGGCGCTGCTCGAACCGGCGCAGGTTGAGCAGACCGGTGATGATGACCTGCCCGGCGTCGATGCTGGTGACGCGCGTGAGCGGCAGGAACACCCGGCGTCGGCCCGGTACCTCGACGACGAGCCCGACGCCGCGCGGCGGTCCCTTCGGGCGCACGAGCATGACGACGTCGCGCACGCGGCCCACCTGGTCGCCGATGGGGTCGAACACGGCGGTCCCGGCGAGGCGCGCGACGAAGACTCGGGTCCCGACGCTGCTCACGGCGCCAGCGTAACCGTGGGGGCCCCGCGGGGTCGGCAGACTGGCGGAGGGCCGACGGACGGCTGTGGCACGCTGCGGCGGACGCGCGTGGCGACCCCGCGAGGGCCGGGGGAGAATGGGGTACATGAGCATGAATCGCCCGCAGCGCGGCGCTCCCCGGGTCCCGACGTTGCCGACGGGCGAGCAGGTCGCCTCCTACGGCACGTACCTGGACGCCCAGCGTGCTGTGGACCACCTCGCCGACCAGGCGTTCCCGGTCGAGAAGGTGACGATCGTCGGGACGGACCTGCGGATGGTGGAGCGGGTCACCGGGCGCCTCACGTACTCGCGCGTCGCGCTCGCGGGCGCCCTCTCGGGTGCGTGGTTCGGCCTCTTCGTGGGGCTGGTCCTGTGGATCTTCTCCGACGGCGACGCCGAGGCCCTGCCGATCGTGCCCGCCATGGCGATCGGTGCCGCCTTCGGCATCCTCTTCTCGGTCATCTCCTACTCGCTGACGGGCGGCAAGCGGGACTTCACGTCCACGAGCCAGATCGTCGCGGGCTCCTACGCGATCCTGTGCGCGGCGGAGAACGCCGGGCAGGCGCGCGGGCTGCTGCTCCAGCTCGGCGGGATGCTCACCCCGCCGCCGCGTGCGCCCGAGCCCGACGCGCCGACCTTGCCGCGCCAGCCGGGCGCCCCCGAGGACCCGACGCAGCCGCCGCCGTCGGCGGGCTGACGCCGACGCCCCTTCGCGCCCGCCGCGCCCCGGCGCACCCGTCCCTTCGCACCCGCGGCGCCCCGGCGCGCGCGGTGGCGCGGCCGTGCCCTCGGCCCCGTCGCTGATCTTGTGGACGCACGCGATCGCAATGTGATATCACTTTGATGACGCGCGAGCGACGCGCGCCATCACGGGAAAGGCATGTCATGAGCACCGTCGTCGAGCGGGACCCCCAGCTGGAGCCGGCCGCCGGGCCGGTCGGTCTGCGCGCGGGGGAGGTGAGTGTCTCCGAGCGGCCCGCCTGGGTCGTGAACGGGTTCATCGGCGTCCTGGCGGTGATCGCCCTCGTGGGCCTCGCGATCTGGCTGTTCATCCTCACGGAGAGCAAGGACTCCGACGCGGCGGGCGTGGGCGGCTGCGTCGCGCTCCTGCTGGCAACGATCAGCGCCGCCTCGCTCGCCGTCGTCGCACCGGGGCAGACGCAGGTCGTGCAGTTCTTCGGTCGGTACGTGGGCACCGCCCGCCGCGCCGGGCTGCTGTGGCTGCTGCCGCTGACCACGCACCGCAAGGTGTCGATCCGGGTGCAGAACTTCGAGACCGGCCACCTCAAGGTGAACGACGCCACGGGCAACCCCGTCGAGATCGCCGCGATCGTCGTCTGGCAGGTCGCGGACACCGCCAAGGCCACCTTCGCCGTCGAGGACTACCGCGAGTTCATCCGCGTGCAGTCCGAGGCCGCCGTCCGCCACGTCGCAGGCGCCTACCCCTACGACGCGTCCGACGACGCCGACTCCCTGCGCGGCTCCACGGACAGGGTCTCGCTCGAGCTCGCCCACGAGGTGGCCGCGCGCGTCGTCGTCGCCGGCCTCGAGATCCTCGAGGTGCGTATCAGCCACCTCGCCTACGCGCCCGAGATCGCCCAGGCCATGCTCCAGCGCCAGCAGGCCGCGGCCGTCGTCGCCGCCCGGTCCCGGATCGTCGAGGGCGCGGTCGGCATGGTGCAGATGGCGCTCGAGCAGCTGAACCGCGAAGGCATCGTCGAGCTCGACGAGGAGCGCAAGGCCGCCATGGTGTCCAACCTCCTCGTCGTCCTGTGCGGGGACTCCCGCGCGACGCCCGTCGTCAACACCGGCACGCTGTACCAGTGACGAGCCGATGAGCGAGGGGTCGTGGCGGGCATGACGCCGACGGAGCACGGCGCCGGGTCGGACGAGGACCCGGCGCCGCGGGCCGCGCGCGGGCGCGAGCGCAAGGCGATGCTCCTGCGCCTCGACCCCACCCTGCACGACGCCCTCGCGCGGTGGGCCGCGGACGACCTGCGCAGCACCAACGCCCACGTCGAGTGGCTGCTCCGTCGGGCGCTCGAGCAGGCCGGTCGCCTCAAGCCCTGAGGACGTCGAACGCGACGTGATGACGCCCTCGCCGTCGCCCGCGTGCTCCAGCCGGGCGAACCCGCCCGACGCCGTCAGGCCCGCAGGCCCGCCATCCAGCGCTCGACGTCGTCGGGCCGCCGCGGGAGCGCCGCCGACAGGTTCTCGTTCCCGTCCGCGGTGATGAGCACGTCGTCCTCGATGCGCACGCCGATGCCTCGGTACTCCTCGGGGACGGCCAGGTCGTCCGCCTTGAAGTACAGCCCCGGCTCGATCGTGAAGACCATGCCCGGCTCCAGCACCCCGTCGAGGTACAGCTCGCGGCGCGCCTGCGCGCAGTCGTGCACGTCGAGGCCCAGGTGGTGGCTCGTCCCGTGCACCATCCACCGCCGGTGGTACTGGCCCTCGGGGGCGAGCGACTCCGCGGCCGTGCAGGGCAGCAGGCCCCACTCCTCGAGCCGCGCGGCGATAGCCTCCATCGCCGCGGCGTGCACGTCCCTGAAGCGCGCGCCAGGCTTCGCGACGGCGAACGCGGCGTCGGCGGCGTCGAGCACCGCCTCGTAGACGCGCCGCTGCACGCGGGTGAACTCCCCGGACACCGGCAGGGTGCGCGTGATGTCCGCCGTGTACAGCGACTCCGCCTCCACGCCCGCGTCGAGGAGCACCAGGTCGCCCTCGCGCACGACGCCGTCGTTGCGGATCCAGTGCAGCGTCGTGGCATGGTCGCCCGACGCCGCGATCGTCTCGTAGCCGACGGCGTTGCCGGCCTCGCGGGCGTGCCCGTCGAACGTCGCCTCGATGACCCGCTCGCCCCGTGCGTGCGCGACGGCGCGGCGCAGGTTCGCCACGACGGCCTCGAAGCCCTCGACGGTCGCCGCGATCGCGACCCTCATCTGCTCGACCTCGTGCTCGTCCTTGACCAGGCGCAGCTCGCTGAGGGCCTCGACCAGCTCGGCGTCCGCGGCGGCGGCCTCAGCCGTCATGGCGTCGGCCCGGGCGACCTCGACGAGGGCCGTGACGGCGTCGTCGGCACCGGTCACGACGCGCACGCGCACACCGCCCGGTCCCACGTCCTTGGCGAGGGCGTCGGCGAGCTCGGCCAGTGCGGCCGTGTCGATGCCCGTGAGGACCGCGAGATCCTCGAGCGTCGGGCGCGCGCCCACCCAGAACTCCCCGTACCGGGCATCGGCGAAGAACTCCTCGGTGTCGCGCCCCGCGGCGGGCCGGAAGTACAGGACGGCGTGGTGACCGCCGTCCTCCGTCGGGTGCAGGACGAGGACGGCGTCGGGCTCCTGGTCCGTGCCCAGCCCGGTGAGGTGCGCGAACGCCGAGTGCGGCCGGAACCGGTAGTCGGTGTCGTTCGAGCGCGTCTTCAGCGGGCCCGCGGGGATGACGAGGCGCTCGCCCGGGAAGAGGTGCGAGATGCGCTCGCGACGCGCGGCGGCGAACGGTGCGACGTCGGCGGGGCGAGTCGTCGCGGGGGCGCGGTCCGCCCAGCCGCCGGAGATGAACGCGCGGAACGCCTCCGACGTCGGGCGCTGCGAGCGGTTCGAGCCGCGGTCCGCCAGCGGCTGCGGGCCGGGCGTGGCGCCCGGCCCGGTCGTCTGCGTCGCGGGCGCGCCAGCCGGGCCGGCCTCGCTCGTGGCGATCTGGCCGGGCTCGATCTGGCCGGGCTCGATCTGGCCGAGCTCGATCTGGCCGAGCTCGATCTGGCCGGGCTCGATATAGCCGGGAACCCGGCCGCCGTCGTCACTCATGACGCCCATCGTCCCACCGCGACGGCCAGGCCTCGAACGGGGCCGGTCCAGGCCGGAATACCCTGACTGCCGTGCGTATCGACCTCCACACCCACTCCGTCGCCTCCGACGGCACCGAGCCGCCTGCGGGCGTGGTGGCCGCCGCGGCGTCGGCGGGGCTCGACGTCGTCGCGCTGACCGACCACGACACGACGGCCGGCTGGGTGGAGGCCGAGGCCGCGGCCCGGCGACTCGGCATCGGTCTCGTCCGCGGCGCCGAGCTGTCCTGCCGCGCGGAGGGCGGGAGCGTCCACCTGCTCGCCTACCTGCACGACCCCGACGACGAGGGCCTGCGCGCCGAGGCCGTGCGCATCCGGGCGTCCCGCGCGGGCCGCGCGCAGGAGATGGTCAGACGCCTCGCCGCGGACTTCCCCATCACCTGGGACGACGTCCTCGCGCAGACCGGGCCCGACGCGACCGTCGGCCGGCCCCACATCGCCGACGCGCTCGTGGTGCGCGGCGTCCTGCCGAACCGGTCCGCCGCGTTCACCTCGATCCTCACGAACGACTCGCCCTACTACGTGCAGCACTACGCGACGGGCCTGGTCGACGCCGTCCGGCTGGTGCTCGCGGCCGGCGGCGTGCCCGTGATGGCTCACCCCGGCGCTGCCACGCGCGGACGCATCCTGTCCGACGCCGCCATCCGGGAGGCCGCCGACGCCGGGCTCGCCGGGCTCGAGGTGCACCACCGGGACCACACGCCCGCCGAGGTCGAGCGACTGACCGCGCTCGCCGCCGAGCTCGGTCTGCTCGTCACCGGCTCGAGCGACTACCACGGTCGGGGCAAGCCGAACGTGCTCGGGGAGAACACCACGCACCCCGACGTGCTCCAGGCCATCGTGGACAGAGGCAGGATCCCGCTGGTGCGACCATGAGTGACGTGATCGACCCGCAGCTGCTGGCCTCCGTGTTCGTGACGCTCTTCGTGATCATGGACCCGCCCGGGACCGTCCCGGTGTTCCTGGCCCTGACCAGCACCATGACGGCCAAGCAGCGCCGACGCGCCGCGCGGCAGGCCATCGCGGTGGCCTTCGGCGTCATCGTCGTGTTCGCCCTGTTCGGCCAGCAGGTGCTCGACTACATGCACATCTCGCTGCCCGCGCTGCAGGCGTCGGGTGGTCTGCTGCTCCTGCTCGTGGCGATGGAGCTCCTCACGGGCAAGCTGGACGAGCCCGGCCCGGCTCCGTCGGAGACCGGGACCGTGAACGTCGCGCTCGTGCCGCTCGGCACGCCGCTGCTCGCCGGACCCGGTGCGATCGTCGCGACGATGGTCTTCGTCAAGGATGCGGACTCGACGGCCGCGTGGGTCTCGATCGGCGTCGGCGTCGTCGCCGTGCACCTGTGCCTGTGGCTGTCGATGCGGTTCGCCAGTGTCATCAACCGCGTGCTCAAGGAGTCGGGGACGACCCTCATCACGCGGATCGCAGGTCTGCTTCTCGCCGCGATCGCGGTGCAGCTCATGGCCGACGCGATCCGGGCGTTCATCGTCGCAGGCTGACCCGTCCCGGCCCGACCCCGGGCGGCCCCGGGCGGCCCCGGTCGCGCCGGGACGACGGCCATCGCCCGAGCCCCGGGGCACGACGAAGGGCCCGCCGCGTGCGTGGCGGGCCCTCCTGAGGTCGCTGTGGGCGTCAGCCCTCCGAGGGCGCGGGCGTGCCGGAGGCCGCCCCGGAGCCGCCGCTGCGACGACGCGTACGACGACGGCGCGGCCGCCCTTCGCCAGCCTCGCCCGTGCGCGGTGCGCGTGCCGGC
>JAEYXM010000266.1 GCA_023428465.1 Actinomycetes bacterium | reverse complement strand
CTCGTCCGCGAGCTCACCGGCCTCGCCACGCAGGCGCGCACCGCCGGGCGGAACCTCTACCTCTGGGTCGCCGACTCCTGAGGTCCCCTCTCGGTGCGCGTCACCGCGCGGACGGCTAGCGTGGGCTCACCACCTGCGGAGGAGGACGCGTTGCGCGAGTCGGAGAAGCAGTCCCTGATCAGCAAGCTCGTCGGGGTCGCTGCCGCCCTGGCCGCGACCTGGCTCGCCAACCAGCTGATCAACCAGGTCTGGACGCGGACGGTCGGGCACAAGCCGCCGAAGGCCGACGACCCCGGCGACGCGCGGCTCGCGGAGGTGGCCGCGGCCGCCACCATCACGGGCGGGCTCATCGCCCTGTCGCGCGTGCTCGCGACGCGCGGGACCGCCAAGTACCTGCGCTGACGGGTCAGTCGGCGTCGGCGCCCGGGGCGTCGTCCGACACCGGGGCACCCGGGGCGTCGTCCGGCACCGGGCCGTGCGCGTCCGGACCCTGGTCGGCATCGAGGGCGAGGTCCAGGAGGTCCTCCTCCAGGTCCTCGTCGTCCTCCATGAGGTCGCCCTCGAGGAGGCCGACGCCGCTCGCGACCGCGAGGTCGCGCGTCAGCTCGTCGACGACGAGCCGCTGACTGTCGACCTTGCCCGTGCGGTAGCCGGCCCGCGCCACGAGGTGCGCCGCGACGGGCGCCGTGACGAGCTGCACCAGCACGACGAGCACGAGCATCCAGGCGACCGAGCCGTCGCGCAGCCGGAGCGCCAGCGCGATGACCACGAGGATGAGGCCGAGGACCTGCGGCTTCGCGGCGGTGTGCATGCGCGAGAGCAGGTCCGGGAACCGGAGGAGGCCGACGCCCGCCCCGAGCCCCAGCAGGGCCCCGGCGAGCAGCAGTGCGCCGGCGACGACGTCGAGGAACAGGGTCATCCGGCCACCTCCCCAGGTGCGGGGCCGCCGTGGTGCTCGTCGTCGCCCTCGGCCGCGGCTTCCTCCGCGCGGCGCTGGGCCTCGAGCTCGGCGACCTCCTCGCGCGTGAGCACCCGGCCCTCGCCCTCGGGCTCGACCGCGGCGAACCGCGCAATGGTCACGGAGGCGACGAAGCCCACGAGGGCGAGCGCGACCAGCAGCGGAACGGTGTCCGTCCGGCGCGTCCACGCTGCGTGCAGCGCGACACCCATGACGAGGAGCGACGTCATGACGTCGAGCGCCACGGTCCGGTCGAGCATGGTCGGACCGCGCTCGGTCCGGACGAGCGTGAGCAGGGCCGCCACGACGAGCAGCACGGTCGACACCAGGACGACGACGATCACGGCTGCACCTCCCGCTGCGGCCCCTGCACGACGCCGATGACAGCGGCGGGCGGCGGGTCCTTCGGGTTGCGCGCGATGCCGGCGGCCTCGAGCTCGGCATCGGACGCCAGCGCGCGCAGCACGCGCGCCTCGGTGTCGAGGACGTGCGCCCGCGCCCGGACGAGGCCGTGCGACATCGTCACGTCGAGGATGTGCACGTAGAGCATCCCGGTGGTCCGGTGCGCCTCGACGACGACCGATCCGGGCACGAGCGACGTGAGCTCGGCGGTCAGGGTCATGTACAGGTCCGCGGGGCTGCGCAGGGCCACGCCGATCACGGCGCTGTGCGGCAGACGTCCCGGCGTGAACGCGAGCCGGACGACCTCGACGGACGCGACCACGAGGTCCCACAGGAACATGACGGCCAGGTACAGCAGGGACCGCAGGTGGACGTGACCGTGGAAGTGCACGGACGGCATCCGCAGCACCAGCCCGACCGTCAGGCCCAGCACCGCACCCGCGACCACGGTGCCCACCGACAGGTCGCCCCACAGGAGCACCCACACGGCGGTGAGCCACGCCGTCGCCGCGAACGAGAACCGCAGCCCGCGGCCGCGTCGACCTTCCCTCATGGCGCCGTCACCTCCTCCACGCCGTCCTGGCGGGCCTCCTCGGCGGCCTGGTCCGCGACGTCCTCCGCTGCCTCCTCGGACTCGCCCGACCCGCGCTCGCCGTCGGGCAGGACGGCAGTGACGTACGCGCCGCGGTCGCGCAGGGTCTGCGCCGCGCGCTCCGTGTAGTCGTACAGCGGCCCGGCGACCACGGTGATCCCGAGCCCGACGACGACGAGCGCCGCCGCCGTCCCGACCATCCCACGCGGCAGCCGCACGTCGGGCAGCTCGGCGGGCGCCGTCTGCCAGAACGCCTTGTTCCACGCCTTGACGATCGCGTAGAGCGTGAGCAGCGAGGTCACCACGGCGCCGACGACGAGCGCGTACGCCAGCGGCGTCCCGGCGGCGACGCCGGCCTGCAGCAGCCCGGCCTTGCCGAGGAACCCGGACAGTGGCGGGATGCCCGCGAGGCTCATCGCCGGGACGAAGAACAGCACGGCCAGCAGCGGCGCGACCCTGGCGAGCCCGCCCAGCCGGTCCAGCGACGTCGACCCGCCACGGCGTTCCATGAGGCCCACGACGAGGAACAGCGTGGTCTGCACGGTGATGTGGTGGCCGACGTAGAAGATCGCGGCGGCCAGCCCGGCCTCGCTGGCGAGCGAGATGCCGAAGATCATGTAGCCGATGTGGCTCACGAGCGTGAAGGACAGGAGCCGTTTGATGTCCTTCTGCGCGACCGCGCCGAGGATGCCCACGACCATCGTGGCCAGCGCCGCGACCATGAGCGTGGTGTCGGCCCGGCCCTCGGGGAAGAGGAGCGTCTGCGTCCGGATGATCGCGTACACGCCGACCTTGGTGAGCAGGCCGGCGAACACGGCGGTGACGGGCGCGGGCGCCGTCGGGTAGGAGTCCGGCAGCCACGCGGACAACGGGAAGATCGCCGCCTTGATGCCGAACGCCAGCAACAGGAGCAGCTGTAGCGCCGTCTGGATCCCGGGGTCGACCTCGGGGAGTCGCTGCGCGAGCTGGGCGAGGTTCACCGTCCCCGTCGCGGCGTACACGAGCGCGAGCGCCGTGAGGAACACCAGCGAGGACACCAGCGAGACGACGACGTAGATCGTGCCCGCGCGGACCCGCTCACCCGTGCCGCCCAGGGTGATGAGCACGTACGACGCCGCCAGCAGGATCTCGAAGCCGACGTACAGGTTGAACAGGTCGCCCGAGAGGAACGCGTTGGACACACCCGCCGCGAGCACCAGGTACGTGGGGTGGAAGATCGAGACGGGCGTCTCGTCGTCGCCGTACTCCGTGCCCTGGCCGAGCGAGTAGACGAGGACGGCGAGCATCACGGTCGCGGAGATCGTGAGCATGAGCGCGGACAGGCGGTCCGCGACCAGCGGGATGCCCACGGGTGCGGACCAGCCGCCGACGTCGAGCACCAGCGGACCCTCGTCGGCCGCGACCAGCAGGGTCACCGCCGTGACGAGGACGGCGCTCAGCGCGACGACGCTGATGACGCCCTGCGCGCGGGCGTGCCGCCACAGGGCGAGCGCGAGACCCGCCGCGAAGAGCGGTACGAGGACGGGCAGCGGGACGGCCCAGGACAGCTCGCTCACGGCCGACCACCCCCGCCCGGCGCGTCGTCGGCGTCGTCGTCGTCGGTCTCGTCGCGGACCTCCGCGGCCTCCAGGTCGAGGGTCATGTCGCTCGAGGAGTCGACGTCCTCGAACGCCGCGAGGTCGAGTGCGGCCCGCTCGGCGACCCGCCGGTCCTCCAGGTCGTCCTGGACCTCGTCGTGGCGGTTGAGCTGCCACGACCGGTACGCCATGGTCACGCCGAAGGCCGTGATGCCGAGCGTGATGACGATCGCCGTGAGGACCATCGCCTGCGGCAGGGGGTCGCTCATCTCGCCCTCGGGCGTCGCGCCCACGATGGGCGGCCCGCCCGCGCGTCCGCCCGCGATGAGGAACAGCACGTTGATGCCGTTGCCGACCATGATCAGGCCGAGCAGGACGCGCGTGAGCGTGCGCTCGAGCAGCAGGTACACGCCCACCGTCACGAGCGCGACGACCACGGCGACGAGGACCAGGTTCGGGGACGTGTCCATCAGGGGCGCCTCCCGTCCTCGGTCAGGTCGTCGAACAGGTCGTCGTCGGGGTTGCCCCCGGAGGCGTTCTCGGACCGCTGCGCCGACAGGCGCTCGGCGTCGGTCCGGTCCATCCGCGACCCGACCGCGCCGGCGCGCACGAGCGGCGCCGACGCGCCGGAGCCCGCGCCGCCCTCGCCGGCCTCCTCGGAGTGGCGGTCGACCTCCGCGCCGAGTGAGCGCAGCACGTCGAGCACGACACCCACGACCACGAGGAACACCCCGACGTCGAAGAACAGCGACGTCACGAGCTTGACGTGCCCGAACAGGGGCAGCGTCAGGTCGATGATCACGCTCTGCAGCACGACGCCGCCGGCGATGAGCGCCACCAGCCCCACGCCGGCCGACAGGAAGAGCCCGGTGCCCAGGAGCAGACCGGGGTGCACCGGCGCCGCCTCACCCAGCTCGTACCGGCCACCCGCGAGGTACCGCACGATGAGCGCGATGCCGACGACGAGGCCCGCCGCGAAGCCGCCGCCCGGCGCGTTGTGCCCCGAGAAGAGCAGGAACAGTGCGACGACGACCATGGTGTGGAAGACCAGGCGCACGACGGTCTCGAAGACGATGGACCGCCGCTGGGGCGCGAGCGTCCGGCCCCCGCGCAGCCACTCGCTCGTGCGCCGCGGACCGCGCGAGACCGGGCGCCCGAGGGCCCCGGGCCGCGTTGCGCGCAGCGCCGCCATCGGGTCACCGGCGCCCGCCCACACGACGCCCTCCGCGTCGACGTCGCGCGTGCGCAGGATGTCGCCCGACCGGCGCCGCAGGAAGATCAGCGACGCGACACCGGTGGCCGCGACGAGCAGCACGGAGATCTCGCCGACCGTGTCCCACGCCCGGATGTCGACGAGCGTCACGTTGACGACGTTCTTCCCGCCGCCGTAGACGTACGCCTCCTCCGGGAAGTCGACGGACACCGGCGGCTCCGTCCGCGCGAGCGGTGCGGTGAGCGCCAGCGCGCCCACGGACAGGCCGACCGCGAGGCCGATCGCGAGGCGCACCCACCGGCTGGCCGCGAGCGGGCGCACCGAGAAGTACGGCGGGAGGCGGCGCAGCACCAGGACGAGCACGACGAGCGTGATCGTCTCCACGAGGACCTGCGTGAGGGCGAGGTCCGGTGCGCCGTGCAGCATGAAGAGCATCGCGACGCCGTAGCCGCTGACGCCGGCGAGGATGACGGCCTTCAGGCGGCGCCGGGAACGGGCCGCGAGCACGGCCGACACGGCGGCGAGCCCACCGGCCGCGACCTGGCCCGGGGTGTCCCACAGGCGGACGTCGTCGGGCCCGGGGAACAGCCCGGGGTCGGTGGACAGCGCCACGACCGTCATCGCGGCGAAGACCAGCAGGATCGTGCCGAGGTAGAACGGGAGCGAACCACGCTGGGTGACCGCGGTGACGTCGGCGGCGAGGTCGTCGAGGCGGCGCATCATGCGCCGGTACAGCAGGTCCGCGTCCGCACGGATGGGCAGGCGCTGCTGGATGCGCTCGACGCGCACCCGCCACGCGAACAGGAGCGCCCCGCCGCCGAGGGCGACCGCCGTCAGGAGCAGCGGCAGCCCGAAGCCCGCCCACAGAGTCAGGTGACCGGGGTCGCCCGGGTAGGTGTTCGCGTGCGGGGCGAGCAACTCCTCCCCGAAGTGCGGGACGAGAGCGGCCGCCAGGCCGAGGAGCGCGAGCACCGCCGCGGGGCCCACGAGGACCGGCGTCGGGCGGCGGATCGTCAGCGGCGCGGCCGGCTCGTCGTCGGGCAGGGGGACCGCACCGACCGTGGCCGGGCCGAACGCGCCCCACCAGAAGCGCAGCCCGTACGCCACGGTGAGCGCCGAGCCCAGGACCACCGCGGCGACGACGACGATGCCCACCGGGGTCCGGTCGTCCGAGAGGGCCTCGAGCGCGGCCTCCTTCGCGACGTAGCCCGCGAACGGTGGCAGGCCCATCATCGAGGCCGTCGCGAGCCCACCGACGACCGCCGTGACGGGCAGCGCACGCCCGACGCCGTGCAACCGGCGCAGGTCGCGCGTGCCGGTCGCGGCGTCGATGACGCCCACCGTGAGGAACAGCGACGCCTTGAACATGGCGTGCGCGCCGACCATCGCCAGGCCGGCGAGCGCGGCGGCGCGTGAGCCCAGGCCCACGAGCAGGACCAGCAGCCCGAGCTGGCTGACCGTGCCGAACGCGAGGACGAGCTTCAGGTCGTACTGGCGCAGCGCCCGGTAACCCCCGTGCACGAGCGTCCAGGCGCCGACGGCGATGACGATCGCCCGCCACACGCCGAGCTCACCGAACGCGGGCGCGAAGCGCGCGACGAGGTACACGCCGGCTTTCACCATGGCGGCCGCGTGCAGGTAGGCGGACACCGGCGTCGGCGCCGCCATCGCGGACGGCAGCCAGAAGTGGAACGGGACCAGCGCGGACTTCGTCGCGGCACCCACCAGGAGGAGCACGACGGCGGTCGTGATGGCCGGGCCCGACGGCGGCGCGGCCACGAGCTCCGAGATGCGGTAGGTCCCGGCGGCCTCACCCAGCAGGACGACGCCCACGAGCATCGCCAGGCCGCCCGCCGTCGTCACGACGATCGCCTGCATGGCCGCGCGCCGGGACGGCTTGCGCTCCGCGTAGTGGCCGATGAGCAGGTACGACGTGACCGTCGTCAGCTCCCAGAAGACGTACAGGAGCAGCAGGTCGTCGGTCGTGACGAGGCCGAGCATCGACCCCGCGAACGCCACGAGGACGCCCGCGAACCGGCCCAGGCCCGCCGCGCGGGACGAGAAGTACCCCGAGGAGTACACGAGCACGAGCGCGCCGACACCGCCCACCAGCAGGACCATCAGCCACGACAGCGAGTCCAGCCGGAACGACAGGGTCATCTGCAGCTGCGCGACCCAGGGCCGGGACTCGACGGGGCCTTGGCCGTCCATCGTCGCCGACGCCCAACGCAGGGCCCACACGACCGCCGACGCCGGCACCAGGGCGAGCAGCAGGAACGCCCGGCGGCCCAGCCAGCGCACCAACAAGGGCGCCACGAGAGCGGCCCCCACGTGCGCGACGAGCAACAGCAGCATTCCGGCTCCGTCCGGGATCGGCGGTGGTCGGGTGGTCGGGTCGGGCCGGCCGGGGTCGCAGGACGCCGGCGCGTCAGTTGTCAACGGACAGGTACGCCCGCACCACACCGGCGGCCGGATCGACCGCCGTGCAAGCACCGATCATGATCGGCGAACAGCACGGGATGTGCAGATTCTACCTAGCGTCGCGTGATCTTCCTCGCCCGGCGCATGATAGGCCGCTCGACGACGAACCAGCTGGCCACCGCGAGCGGGACCGTCAGGGCCACGGCCGCGACGTCGAACGCGAGCAGCGGCCACGACGTCGCGCCCACGAGGAGGAGCATCTGCTGCACCGGGAACGCGTAGATGTACGCGCCGTAGGAGATGTCGTGGCGGCGGACCCACGCCGGGCACGGCAGGATTGCGCCCGCCCACAGCAGCAGGTACACGATGAAGGGCGCCGCGAGCTGCGGGCCGGAGTCCGACCCGCTCGCCGCACAGCCCACCATGGCGAGCGCGCACGCCGCGGCGCCCGGCGTCGTCAGGACGACACGGTGCTCCAGCACCCGGACGAGGCCGCCCGCGAGGAAGAACGGCAGGAGCCACACGAGCAGGCGTAGGTCCGAGTTGTCCTGCGTGAACCGGGCGAGCTCGGGCAGCCGCGAGTGCACGACCACGGCGAGCACCAGCCCGACACCGAGCGTCGCCACCGCGTGGCGGCGCAGCGCGACCACGCTGAACACCGCCGCGACGAGCACGTAGCACCCGAACTCCAGGTACAGGCTCCACAGCGAGCCGTCCCACACCCCCGGGAACGGCACCCCCGCGGGCGTGCCCGCGACGTCGTACGCACCGATGCGCAGGGAGGCGTTGGTCAGGATGTAGTTGACGGGCGTCGTGGCGGTGGTGAAGAAGCCGTCGAGCGTGCGGTGCGTCACCCAGTACCCGACGGGGGCGAACCCGAACGCCGTGACCCCGAGGCACGCCAGGAACGCCGGGAAGATGCGCGTGATCCGGCGGACCGCGTACGCGCTGAGCGGCGACGTGAGCCGGCTCCCCGTGACGAGGTAGCCGCTGAGCGCGAAGAACCCGAAGACCGCCCAGGTGCCGACCTTCTCGCCACCCGGCCGTGGCTCCGGGTAGCCCATGAGCGCCCAGCCGTGCGAGACGAGCACCGCCAGGGCGAGGACGAGGCGGACCAGGTTGAGGGAGTTCCGACGCGGGTCCAGCGTGACCTCGCCGATGCGCGCGTACCGGGCCAGGCGCCCGACGGCGAAGGTCCCGTCCGGGGCGGGTGCGGCGTCGTCGGCGGGTGCGGCGGCGGGCGCGTCGGGCGTCGGCGCGGCCTCGGGTGCGTCGAGGG
>JAEYXM010000203.1 GCA_023428465.1 Actinomycetes bacterium | reverse complement strand
CCCGTGGACGCGCTCGCCGTGCGCGCCGCCGTCGACCCGGTCGCCCCCACGCCGCCGACGCCGCCGAGCCCACCGCCGGTCGACGAGGGCTCCGTCACCGTCGACATCAACGGCGTCAACGGCGGGCCGAGCACCTCGGTCGTCGTCCTCATCGGCATCACGCTGCTGAGCGTCGCGCCCTCGCTGCTGCTCATGATGACGAGCTTCACGAAGATCTTCGTGGTGCTCGCCCTCACGCGGAACGCCCTCGGCCTGACCGGTGTCCCGCCGAACCAGGTGCTCGCGGGCATCTCCTTGTTCCTCAGCCTGTTCATCATGTCGCCCGTCCTGGGCGAGGTGAACGAGGCCGGCGTGCAGCCCTACCTCGACGGCGAGGTCACGTTCGGTGACGCGGTCGACGCCGGCTCCGACCCGCTGCGCGAGTTCATGCTCGGGCAGACCCGCGAGGAGGACCTCGCGCTCGTCACGCGGGCCGCCGACCTGCCGAACCCCGAGTCCATGGAGAGCGTCGAGATGACGACGCTCATCCCGGCGTTCATGCTCAGCGAGCTCCGCAGCGCGTTCATCATCGGGTTCGTCATCTTCGTGCCGTTCCTGGTCATCGACCTGGTCGTGTCCTCCTCGCTCATGTCGATGGGCATGATGATGCTGCCGCCGGTGATGGTGTCGCTCCCCTTCAAGCTCCTGCTGTTCGTCCTGGTCGACGGCTGGGGCCTGATCGTCACGGCGCTCGTCGGGAGCTACGGGTGAACACCAACGCCGTCCTCGACATCGGGCTCGACGCCCTGCTGCTCGCCGCGAAGCTCGCCGCGCCGATCCTCGTCACCGCGCTCGTCATCGGCTTCGCGGTCTCCCTGCTGCAGTCGATCACCCAGGTCCAGGAGGTCACGCTCAGCTTCGTGCCGAAGGCCGTCGGGGTCGCCATCGCGCTCCTCATCGCCGGGCACTGGATGATCTCCGAGCTGGTCGCGTTCACGACCGAGCTGTTCGGGCGCATCCCGGCGCTGCTGGGCGGTTGACGTGATCACGCTGCCGCTCGCCGGACTCGAGGTCGCGATGCTCGCGGGGGTGCGCATCGCGGCGTTCCTCGTCATCGCGCCGCCGTTCTCGAGCCGCGCGGTCCCCGGCACGGTCAAGGCCATGCTCGCTGGCTGGCTCGGCATCCTCGCGATCCCCCGCGCGACCGAGGCCGGCGGGGAGCGCGTCGGGACCGCGATCGCGTCCGGCACGGCCCAGTTCATCGGCGACATCGTGCTGCAGGTCGTCATCGGCGCGGGCCTCGGGTTCATCGTGGCGCTCGTCTTCTCCGCCGTGCAGTCCGCGGGCAACCTCATCGACCTGTTCGGCGGCTTCCAACTCGCGCAGGCGTTCGACCCCCTGAGCATGAGCAACGGTTCCCAGTTCACGCGGCTCTACCAGATGACGGCGACCGTCCTGCTCTTCACGTCGGGCGCGTACCAGCTCGTCATCGGCGGCCTCATGCGCACGTTCGACGCGCTCCCGCTCGGCACCGGCCTGGACCTCGCAGCGCTCGCCGAGACCGCCGCCGGCGGCCTGACCGGCATGTTCGTCGCGGCGCTGCAGATCGCCGGCCCCCTCATCGCGGTGCTGTTCCTCGCCGACGTCGGCCTGGGCCTGCTCACGCGCGTCGCCCCCGCACTCAACGCGTTCGCGCTCGGGTTCCCGCTGAAGATCCTGATGACGATCAGCCTCAGCGTGACCGCCTACGTCGCCCTGCCGCAGATCGTCGACGCCCTCACCGGCGACGCCATCGAGGGGATGCTGGGGGTGGCGTCCTCATGAGCGACGGTCAGGACCGCACCGAGAAGGCCACCCCGAAGCGCATGAAGGAGCTGCGCCGCAAGGGCAGCCTCCAGAAATCCCAGGACCTGTCGGCCTGGCTCGGCATGGGCGCCGGCGCGCTCATGATCCCCGCCGTCCTCAGCAACGCCGCGCAGCAGGCGCGCGAGCAGCTCGCGGCGATCCAGGTCACCATCGCCGACCCCGACCCCGACCGGACCGTCGCGATGCTCGGCGACAGCCTGTGGTCCGTCATCACGACGCTCGTGCCGCTGCTCGCCGTCGTCGTCATCACCGCGATCCTCGGGACCGCCGGGCAGGGCGGCATCCACCCGTCGATGCACCGGCTCAAGCCGAAGTTCCAGCAGTTCAACCTCCCCAAGGGGATCAAGCGGACCTTCGGCGGCCAGGCCGCGTGGCAGGGCGTCAAGGCCGCGCTCAAGGCCGGTGTCATCGGCACCGTGCTGTGGACCGTCGTGCAGGGCATGGTCCCGCTGCTCCTCGGGTCCGGCATGAACTCCCTGCAGCAGGTCATCGACGTCGCCGCGGGCGGCGCGAGCAACCTCGTGCGCACCGCCGTCGTCGCGGGACTCGCGCTCGCCGCGGTCGACGTCGTCGTCGTCATGCGGCGCAACCGCAAGCAGAACCGCATGACGAAGCGCGAGGTGCTCGAGGAGCACAAGCAGTCCGAGGGCGACCCGCAGGTCAAGGGCCAGATCCGGTCCCGGCAGCTCGCGATGAGCCGCAACCGCATGATCTCCGACGTCGCGAACGCCGACGTCGTGCTCGTCAACCCCACGCACGTCGCCGTCGCGCTGCGCTACGAGCCCGGCAAGGGCGCGCCGCGCGTCGTCGCGAAGGGCGCCGGGCACGTGGCCGCGCGCATCCGCGAAGCCGCGACGAAGGCGCACGTGCCGATGGTCGAGGACGTCCCGCTGGCCCGCGCGCTGCACGCGGCCTGCGACCTCGGCCAGGAGGTCCCGCAGCACCTGTACACCGCGGTGGCCCAGGTCCTCGCGTTCGTCATGGCTCTGCGCCGCCGCGGCGCAGCAGCCGGCATGCACCGGGCCCCGGGTGGCCCGTCACGTCTGGAGGAGGCCGCATGAACGGCAAGCGGATGACCCAGCTCGCCGTCCCGGTGGGCGTCGTCGGCATCGTCCTGCTGCTCGTGGTGCCGCTGCCCGCGAGCGTGCTCGACGTGCTCATCGTGACCAACATCGCGATCTCGCTCGTCGTGCTGCTCACCAGCATGTACGTGACGCGGCCCCTGGACTTCTCGGTGTTCCCGTCGCTGCTGCTGGTGCTCACGCTCTTCCGGCTCGGACTCAACGTCGCCTCGACGCGGCTCGTCCTGCGCGACGGGTACGCGGGTGAGGTCATCGGCGCGTTCGGGCACTTCGTCGTCGGCGGGTCGCTCGTCATCGGCCTCGTGGTGTTCCTGATCCTCGTGGTCATCCAGTTCGCGGTCATCACGAACGGTGCGGGGCGCGTCGCCGAGGTCGGCGCGCGGTTCACGCTCGACGCGATGCCGGGCAAGCAGATGGCGATCGACGCCGACCTCAACGCGGGCCTCATCGACGAGGACCAGGCGCGCAAGCGGCGGGCCGAGATCGCGGCGGAGGCCGACTTCTACGGCGCGATGGACGGCGGCTCGAAGTTCGTCAAGGGCGACGCGATCGCCGGCATCGTCATCACGATCATCAACCTCGTCGGCGGGTTCGCCGTCGGCATGATGCAGATGGGCATGAGCGCCGGCGAGGCCATCGAGCGGTTCAGCCTCCTGACCATCGGTGACGGTCTCGTCACGCAGATCCCGGCGCTGCTCATGTCGGTGTCCACCGGCCTCATCGTCACGCGCGCCACGAGCGACTCCGACATGGGCACGACGGCGTCCGCCCAGCTCACCCAGTCCAAGACCGCCCTGCAGATCGCGGGCGCCGCGGCCGTCGGGTTCGCGCTCGTCCCCGGCATGCCGAAGGTGCCGTTCGTGATGGTCGGCGCGATCCTGCTGATCGTCGCCCAGCGCGTGCGGCCCCCGCAGGAGGCCGAGGTCGGCCAGGAGCTCGAGGCGGCGGCGGTCACGCAGTCCCCGGACACGCCCGAGGCCCTCATCGAGCAGATGCGCGTGCACGCACTCGAGATCCTCCTCGCGCCCGACCTGGTGGACCTCGTCGGCAGCGGCACCGAGAACGACCTCCTCTCGCGGGTGCGCGCCCTGCGGCGCAAGATCGCGATGGAGCTCGGCGTCGTCGTACCGCCCGTGCGCACGCGCGACTCCGTGGACCTGCCGCGCTCGACGTACGTCGTGCGGATCTCCGGCGTCGAGGTCGGCCGGGGCGAGGCGCCCGGCGGCCGGCTGCTCGCGCTCGGCGACAACCTCGACGGCATCGGCGGCCAGTCCGTCGTCGAGCCCGTGTTCGGCCTGCCCGGCAAGTGGATCCCCGCCGAGCTGCGCCACGCCGCGGAGATGGTGGGTGCGACCGTCGTCGACCGCGTGTCCGTGCTCATCACCCACCTCGGGGCGATCATCGAGGCCAACGCGCCGCGGCTCCTGTCGCGTGAGGACGTCCGCGTGCTCACCGAGGGCGTCAAGCAGGTCAGCCCGAGCGTCGTCGACGAGCTCGTGCCCGGGCTCCTCGGCCTCGGCGAGATCCAGCGCGTCCTGCAGGGGCTGCTCGCCGAGCAGGTCCCGATCCGCGACCTCCCCCGCATCTTCGAGGGCCTCACGCTGCGCGCGAAGGTCTCCCTGGACGTCGAGGGTCTCGTCGAGTCGGCCCGCGCCGCGCTGGGCCCGGCGCTCGCCGCGCCGCGCGCGCACGACGGCGTCCTGACGGTCGTCACTCTCGAGCCGTCGCTCGAGCACGCCCTCCTGGAGGCCGTGCGTCCGTCGGAGGCCGGGTCGCACCTGCTCATCGACCCGGCGCGCGCGGACCGCCTCCTCGCGTCGCTGCGCCGCGCCGTCGCGCAGGCCGAGTCCTCCGGTCACGAGGCCGTCCTGGTGTGTGCACCCGCCCTGCGACCCGCTCTGCGCCGTACGGTGGCACTGGCGCTGCCGAACCTCACGGTGCTCTCCTACTCGGAGGTGACGGGAGCCGGCCTGCAGATCGAGACGGCGGGGGTGATCGAGGATGCCCAGGCGCTTGCTGCTGGACGGTGAGGACCTGCCCGCCCTCATGCTGCGCGTGAAGGCGGAGATGGGGCCGAACGCCCGCATCGTCAAGGCCGAGCGCATCCGGGACGGCGGCTTCGCGGGGTTCTTCGCGCGTGAGCGGTACGAGCTGGTCGTCGAGGTGCCGGACCCGCCGACGGCGCGCGAGCGGATGCGCGCCGTGCGGGCGCGCGAGGCGGCCGGGATCGACGCGCTGCTCGAGGCCGCGGACGAGGCGGACGTCGACCTCGGGGACGGCGAGGTCGTCGTGGCCGAGGCGGAGGCCGGCGAGCCCGAGCCGCTCGTGTCGACCAGCACGGACACGTTCGCGCAGGTGCTCGCGTCGATGCGGTCGATGGTCGGGCCCGAGCAGGGCGGGGCGCAAGACGCGGCCGAGGGCGGGGGGCAGGACGCGGCGTCGGCCGCAGCCGAGGCGCCTGCGGAGCCCGCGGCGCCCGCCCGGCGGCCCGCGGATGCGCCGCCGCTCATGACGTGGCCGGTGGTCCCGGCCCCGGAGCGTGACGACGTCGCAGACGAGGTCGACGCGATGCTCGGCGAGGTGGAGGTCGAGGTGGAGGCCGACGCCGAGGTGGTCGAGGTCGACGTCGTCGTCGAGCCCGAACCCACGCCGGTGGCGCCCGCGTACGCGATGCCTGCGGTGGCGCCTGCGGTCGCGCCGTCGGACGAGGGCGTGACGGTCGCGCGCCTGCTCGAGCTCGGCGTGCCCGTGCGGCTGCTCGAGGGCTTCGGGGCGCTCGACGAGACGGTGCCGCTGCCGCTGCTGGTGCGACGGTTCACGCGGCCCCCGGGGGTCCAGCTGTCGCCGGGGTCGTTGGTCGTCGTCGTCGGGTCGGGTGACCACGCGCTGCGCACCGCCGCGCAGATGGCGCAGCGTGCCCGGCTCGACGCGCACGACGTGCTCCTCGCCGGGGAGATCGGCTCGGTCGCCGGGCACGGGCGACGGCTGCTCACGGTCGCGGCGGCCGCACGGGTGCGCTCGCGCCTGCGTGAGGACGCGCCGACGCTCGTCGCGCTCGGCGTCGGCCCGACGGCGTCGGGCACCGTCGCGGCGGCCACGCTCCTGCAGGCGCTCGACCCGGACCAGGCGTGGGGTGTCCTCGACGCCGGTGCGCGGGGTGCCCAGATGCGTCGCTGGTTGCGCGACGTCGGCGAGAGGCGACCGATCGACGCGGTCGCCGCCGTGAACACGTTCGAGGCGCAGGCGCCGGGGACGGTGCTCGACCTCGGGACCCCGGTGGGGTGGGTCGACGGGCTCCCGGCGACGCCTGTCGTGTGGGCGGCGCTGCTGTCGGAGCGACTGGCTGAGGACGCGTCGGACGCGTGAGGCGTCGCCCGCGGCGGTGAGGGGCTAGTCTCGCCGCATGCTCGTGCTGAGCCGACGGATCGGCGAACGCCTGATGATCGGTGACGACATCGTCATCACCATCATTGACGTGCGCTCCGACGGCGTGCGGATCGGCATCGACGCGCCGCGCGAGGTCCGGGTGACCCGCGCCGAGATCTACGAGGCCGTCACTGAGTCCAACCGGGAGGCCGCCGCCGCCGGCGACGACGCCGTCGACAGCCTGCGGGCGCTGCGGGCGCCGAAGTCCAAGGGCTGAGCGCCGGACCAGACGGCTCCGATCAGTGGGCGGCGCGAACTCACGGAGCCATCAACAGGCGTTGTGAGTCGAACAGGCGTTCGATAGACTGTCGGTATGAGCTCCGGTCCCGTCGTCACCGCGGCGGACGCTGATGCGCCGCACGCGAGTGCAGTGCCGCCCACGGGGGTGTTGGCGGCCGAGGCGGTGGCGGCGGTCCACCGGTGGTTGATCGACGCCGTGGCTCCGGCCGACGCAGCCGGGCGGATCGACGTGCTCCGGGCGTTGGAGGAGTTGTCCTCGGCGGTGACCGCGGCGCAGGCGTCGGTTGCGCTGGCGGTGGATGAGGCGGTGCGCGCGGAGGAGGCCGCGGCAGGGGTGCCGGCGGAGCGTCGGGGTCGGGATGTGCCGGTGCGCGTCGGGCTGGCGTTGCGGGAGTCTCCGGCGCGGGCGCGGTCGTTTCTGGGTGCGGCGCGGGTGTGGCAGTCGGAGATGCCGTGCACCTGGGCGGCGTTGCGTGCCGGGGTGCTGTCGTCATGGCGGGCGACGTTGCTGGTCAAGGAGACCGCGCACCTGCCGGTGGAGGCACGGGCTCAGGTCGACGCCGTGGTCTGCGGTGACCTGGCCGCGTTGGAGGGTGTGGGGACGAGGGCGCTGGTCGGCACGGTCAAGGCGTGGGCGGCGCGGCTGGATCCGGCGGCGGTGGCGGAGCGGGCCCGCCGGGCGGCTTCGGAGCGGTCGGTGTGGTTGCGTCCGGCCCCGGACACGATGACGTACCTGACCGCCCTGCTCCCGGTCGCCCAGGGTGTGGCCGCGTATGCGGCACTGCGGGCGGCCGCGGACACCGCGGTCGCGACCGGGGACCACCCGGGCGACGCCGGCCAGGATGGTGCGGGCACCGACGTGACACCACGGTCGCGCGGTCAGGTCATGGCCGACACCCTGGTCGAACGCCTCACCGGTCAGGCCACCGTGGAGGCGGTGCCGGTCCTGGTGAACCTCGTCGTCTCCGACGCGACGCTGCTGGGTGCCGGCCGCGAGCCCGGGGTGCTGACCGACGCTCCTGGTGACGCCGCGGTCGTGCCGGGTCAGGTGGCCCGGAACCTGGTCGCCGCAGGGCTGGACGCCGACGCGGCCTGGTTGCGGCGGATCTACACCGACCCCACCGGGCAGCTCGTGGGGGCCTCGTCGAGCCAACGGTTCTTCGCCTCAGGCCTGGCCGGGTTGCTGCGGGCACGCGACCAGGGCCTGTGCCGGACCCCGTACTGCGACGCACCGATCCGGCACCTGGACCACATCACCCCCGCCGCCGACGGCGGCCCGACCACCCTGACCAACGGGCAGGGGCTGTGCGAGGCGTGCAACCACGCCAAGACCACCGGCGCCCTGGCCCAGACGGTCCTGCCCGACCCGGTCACCGGGCGGCACACGGTCGTCACGACCACCCCGACCGGGCACGCCTACGTCTCCACCGCACCACCCCCACCACGACCAGCCGAACCCGCGAGCCACGCCGCGCGGCCGGAGCGAATACCGGCATCACCATCGACGCCCCGGGCTCCCGCACGCACCCGGCCACCGGCTCGGCGAACCCCGGAGCGCGGCTCCGAACCACACGCGTCGAAGCGCGATCCGCACGGCGAATCGGGCACCGGGTACCGACGCCCCCGAGCGGGATCACCCGCCATCGGCGCCGTCGATCACTCACATGGCCCAGCCGGGGGTCGATCGAAACGGTGACACGAATGTGCCGCGGACTCGGTGATGGCCATGGAGGGCGTTGTGGACGGCTTGGACGACATCGTTCGAGAGTTCTTGGTGGAGAGCCACGACAATCTCGACCAGCTGGACTCCGACCTGGTGGCCCTGGAGAAGGAACCGGGCGCGCGCGAGCTGCTCGCGAGCGTCTTCCGGACCATCCACACGATCAAGGGCACCAGCGGGTTCCTCGCGTTCGGCGCCCTCGAGCGGCTCACGCACGCCGGCGAGAACCTCCTCGTCGAGCTCCGCGACGGCAAGCGCGCCATGGACGGCCCCACCGCGGACGTCCTGCTCCGCATGGTCGACACCGTTCGCCTCATCCTCGCCGCGATCGAGGAGACCGGCGGCGAAGGTGACGTCGCCGTCGACGACGTCGTCGCCCAGATCAACACCGTGCTCGCCGACCGCCCCGAGGCCGCCCCGAAGCGTCGCATCAAGAAGAACGCCGCCCCGGCCGGCGCTGCCGAGAACACGCAGACGGACGACGACGCCGCTGCCCAGGACGCTGCGGCCGACGAGACGCCCGAGGCGCAGGCCGCCAAGCCGGCGGCCGCCAGGAGGATCGTGGCCAAGCGACCCGCCGCCAAGAAGGCGACCGCAGCGGCCGCCGCCGAGGCTTCCCGGGCCGACGACGTCGCGGCGACCGCAGAGTCCGCACTCGCCGCGATCGACGCCGACGAGGCCTGGGCGCCCGTGATGGACGTCCAGCCCCTCGCCACCCACGCCCGCGCAGGCAACGGCGCCGAGGCGAGCGGCGCGACGAGCGCAGACCCGGCGCCCGTCGGCCTCGCCCAGGTGCCCGAACCGCGCCGTCCCGAGC
>JAEYXM010000221.1 GCA_023428465.1 Actinomycetes bacterium | reverse complement strand
GCGCGGTGGCGTCCGACGGCGTCGCGGTCGCGGGCGTCGCGTCGGCGAGCGCGTCGGTCAGGACGCCGGTCGCGCCCTCGGCCGGGTCCGTCGCCTCGTCCGTGGCCTCGCCCGACGCCGTCGCGGCCGCGAGCGCGGCCAGCAGGGCGTCGGCGAGCACCTCACCGGACGTGGTGGTCGGCGCGGCGCCCGACGCGGTGGCCGACTCGGTGGCGGACTCGGCTCCCGTCGTCGTGCCCGGCGTCGTGCCCGGCGTCGTGCCGGACGGCGCGGCGTCCGACGCGACAACGGCGTCCAGGACCGCGTCGAAGCGGTCGCCGTCGCCGCGGCCCGAGGCGCCCGAGGGCGTCGGGGCGGCCACGGCGGGCCCGGGGGTCAGCATGCTGATGGTCACAGGTCCTGCCCTTCCCGGCCGCGCAGGGCGACCTCGTCGGCGAGCAGCTGCTCGACGCGGGCCTCCTCGGCGACCTCCGCGGCGTCGTGCCGCTCCTCGAGCTTCTCGAGCGTGCGCACATCGGTGCGCTTGGAGCTCCAGTCCTGCTGCGCCTCGTCGGCACGACCAGCCGCCATCGCCAGGAGCAGGGACGACTCCTCGAGGATGCCCATGAGGCTCGCGCGCCCGGCGACCGCGGCACGGAACGACGCCTCGTCGCCGTCCCCGAGGGACGCGCCGCTCAGCTCGATGGCGGCGCTCCGGCGGCGCTGCCGGGCGGCCTCGCGCTCGGCGTTGGCCCGCGCGAGCTCGGCGGCCGCGCGCTCCTCCTCCAGGCGCCGCAGGCGCAGCAGCCCACCCAGCCGGAATCCGCTCATCGCGCACCGCCCATCGCGCCGACGAGCGCGGCGAGCCGGGCCCAGGAGTCCGGTGCCGCGGCGACCGCGGAGAGCGGCTGGCACAGGAAGTCCTCGATCGCGTCGTCGTGCGCGACGGCCGCGTCGACCAGGGGGTTCGAGCCGGGCGCGTACGCGCCGACGTCGAGGAGGTCCTGCGCGCGACGCTTCGCGGCCATGACCTGGCGCAGCCGCACGGCGGCGGCCTGCTGCTCGGGCGTGGTGACACGGCCGGCGACCCGGCTGACCGAGGCGAGGACGTCGATGCTCGGGAAGTGCCCGGCGACCGCGAGGTCGCGGGTCAGGACGATGTGGCCGTCGAGGATGGAGCGCGCGGCGTCGGCCACGGGCTCGTTGTGGTCGTCACCGTCGACGAGGACCGTGTAGATCCCGGTCACGGAGCCGCGCTCCGCGGTGCCGGCGCGCTCGAGCAGCTGCGCGAGCAGGGAGAACGTCGACGGCGGGTAACCGCGCGTCGCGGGCGGCTCGCCGACGGAGAGGCCGATCTCGCGCTGGGCCATCGCCACGCGGGTCAGCGAGTCCATCATGAGGACGACGTCGCGGCCCTCCTCGCGGAACGCCTCGGCGATGCGCGTGGCGACGAACGCGGCGCGCAGGCGGACCAGCGGCGGCTCGTCTGACGTCGCGACGACGACGACGGACCGCGCCAGGCCCTCGGGGCCCAGGTCGTCCTCGAGGAACTCGCGGACCTCGCGCCCGCGCTCACCGACGAGCGCGATCACGGAGACCTCGGCCTCGGTGCCGCGCGCGACCATCGACAGCAGGCTGGACTTGCCGACACCGGACCCGGCGAACAGGCCGATGCGCTGGCCGCGACCGACGGTCGTCATCGTGTCGACCGCGCGCACCCCGAGCGCGAGCGGCTCGGCGACGCGCGTGCGGCCGAGGGCCGACGGCGCGGAGCCGGTGATCGTGGCGCGCGCGGCGACGTCGTCGGCGAGGGGGCCGCCGCCGTCGATCGGTCGGCCGAGCCCGTCGAGGACGCGGCCCAGCAGCTGTCGGCCCGTCGGGACGACCAGCGGGCGACCGGTCGCGCGCACCGGCATCCCCACGTGCAGGCCCTCGACGCGCGCGAGCGGCATGCACCGCAGCACGTCGGGCGTCACCGCGACCACCTCGGCCGGGATCTCGCCGCGTGCGCCGATCGACACCAGGTCGCCGACGGCGCCGCTGACCCCGGCGACGTCGATCGACAGGCCGACGACGGCGTGCACGCGCCCCACGCGCTCGGGCGCGGCCGCGCGCACCGCCGCGGCCCACCGCGCGGCCTGCGCGGGGGGGACGGGCAGGCGCGGGGCCCGCAGGGTCGTGGTCACTCGTCCTCCAGCACGGCGCGGGCCCGCGCGAGGGCGGCCCGCATCCGGATGTCGAGGACGACGGTGGCGTGCTCGGCGACGACGTCGCCGGGCTGCAGGGACGGGTCGGCGACCAGGCGGACGCCGTCGGGCAGGGAGGTCGCGCGCTCGGCGACGACCGCCTCGAGGTGGACGACGTCGGCGGGGCTGACGCGCAGCGTGTGCAGGCGCTCGTCGGCGGGCAGGGTCAGCGCCCGGGCGAGCAGGGCGCGTGCGGAGTCGGGGCCGGGGCGCAGCTCGTGACCGAGGACCGCCTCGGCGAGCTCGAGGGCGGCGGCGTGCACGGCCTCGGCGAGGGACTCGTCGTCGACGGCCTGACGCGCGGTGGCGGCCGCGGCGGCGTCCTGCAGCGTGGCCACGGCCTGCGCGAGGGCGGCGTCGCGG
>JAEYXM010000113.1 GCA_023428465.1 Actinomycetes bacterium | reverse complement strand
GCCCGGCCCCGGACCGGCCGCGCGTCAGCTCGCGGCGAGCTCGACGACGGACATCACGGCCCACGGGGCGAGCTCGACGTCGATCTCGAGGACGCCGGCGTCGGACGCGGTGAGGACCTCGCGGTGCAGGTCGTTGGCGACGGCCCGCAACTCGGCCTCCTGCGCTCGCGTCAGGTTGAGGGGCGAGCCCATCGCGTACCAGGCCTCGGCGACGTCGCCGTGCTCGCCGTCGAGCACCTCGACCGCGAACCGGGCACCCGGCGTCAGACCCGCGACGGTGTGCTGCACGCGCCGGGCCGGGCCGACCTCGGCGAGGTGCCGCGTGGCGGGGTAGCCCACCAGCGAGCCGACGGCGCGCGTGCCCATGTCGTCCGGGTAGTTGAAGAACACGGCAGCCAGGCGCCCGTCGTCGGAGGCCTGCGTCACCACGCCGTGCGGCGCCTTGAGGAGCAGCCGGTCACCGAGGCGCCCCAGCATCTCCATCGCGTGGAACGTCGGCTTGTGGATCCCCTGCTCGTTGACCAGGCCGAACCCGCCGTGGAACGGCCCGACGCCGCCGCCGCCCTCCTCGAAGACGTCCGTGAACGTCCAGTAGGAGACCGAGTCGGCGAGGTCGGCGGCCTCGAGGAGCGCACGCGTGATGTACGCGGCGGCGTAGAGGGTGTCATGGATCGCGTCGCGGCTCGACGGCGAGCTGGACCACTCGGTGATGTGCAGCTCGGCGTCGGGGAACGGGCTCGCGGCGATGAGGTCGCGCACCACGCGCAGGTCGTCGCGCGTCGCGTCGACGTGCCGCTGGATGGGCCGGCCCTTCCCGTCGGCTCCGAACGCGTAGTCCGTGGGGTACAGGTGCGTGGTCAGGAAGTCCACGGGCACGTCGCGCTCGGCGCACCAGGCGACGAACTCGTGGAGCCACACGGGCTTCCAGTCGAGCGCGTCCGGGTCGGGCGCCTCGGCCGTGGCGACCTCGAGGCTGACGTCGTGCGTCTCGCCCGCGTACCGGTCGTCGGGCACGAAGACGCTGGTGGACGGGCCGCCGACGCGCAGGCTCGGGTCGACCGCCTTGATCGCCCGGGCCGTGGCCTCGTACAGCTCGAAGTACTGGGTGCGCGTGCCGGTCCAGAAGTGCGGGACGAGGTTCGGCTCGTTCCACACCTCGAACGGCCACCGGCGGACCTCGTCGATGCCGTACCGCTCGATCCAGTGCTCGACGGTCGCGGTCACGAGGCCGGCCCACGCCGCCATGTCGTTGGGCGGGCTGCAGTGGGCCTTCCACCAGAAGAGCGTCTCGGTCTGGGTGGCGAGGGCGCGGGGCATGAAGCCGAGCTCGACGAACGGGCGCGCGCCCGCGTCGAGGATCGCGTCGATGACCTTGTCGACGTAGGCGAACGTGATGACCGGCTCGGGCAGCGGCTCGGGCGGGCCGAACCCGCCGCCGTCGGAGACGCGGTAGACGAACATGTCGTCGTGGAAGATGCCGTGGAAGCGGACGTACCGCACGCCGAGGACGTCGACGGCCTCCCGGAAGTGCGCCTGCCAGTCGGCGCGGAGGGCCTCGGCGGCGCGGCCGGCGCCGACGCACTCGTTCCAGACGTGCCGCAACGGCTGCGCCGAGGTCTCGTGTCCGTCGATCACCAGGGTGGACGGCAGGGCGTCGGGCACGGGGAGCTCCTTCGATCCGCGGCCCGACGACGGACCTCGAGAAACGCCGTCGGGCCGAAACTATTTCGCAACGCTGCGTTGCGGGGCTAGGCTACGACAGAGACCAACCCGGAGGAAGAGTCCGTACGGGTCCAGTCTTCCAAAGGAGGAAGAGCCGTGCGGGACGAAAATATTTCGGACCTCGGGCGAGCGCGGTCGTGACCGAGACCCCGAGGCGGCGCCCCACACTGGCCGACGTAGCCCGCGCGGCCGGGGTGTCCAAGGGCACCGTCTCCAAGACCCTCAACGGTCGCGACGACGTCGCCAGCGCCACCCGCGAGCGCGTGTTCGAGGCCGTCGCGGCACTCGGCTACCAGTCCACGACCGCGCCGTCCGCTGCCGGACGGCAGGGCCGCGCCCTGGCCGTCGTGTTCGACATCCCCGCCTCGCCGTACATCCTGGGCGTCCTGCAGGGCATCCTCGCCTCGACCACCGCAGCCGACCTCGACCTGCTCACCCGCCTCGCACCCGACCGCGCCGACCGCACCCAGCGGACCACCGCGCACGCCTGGGTCGCGGCCCAGCGCAGCGCCGGCGCGCTCGGGATCATCGGCCTCACGCTCTCCGAACCGGACGCCCTCATCGACGCCGCCGCGGACCTCGACATCCCGTTCGTCATCGTCGACCCCGTCGACACCCGGCACCGCCGCATGGTGAGCGTCGGCTCCAGCAACTGGGCCGGCGCGCGCGCCGCCATCACGCACCTGCTCGAGCTGGGGCACCGGCGCATCGGGTGGATCGGCGGCCCGGACTCCTCGGTCGCCGCACAGGACCGGTTCCAGGGCTACCGCGCGGCGCTCGACGCCGCCGGCATCGAGGTCGACCGCGCGCTCGTCCGCGCCGACCAGTTCGACGTGGCCGCGGGCGCGCGGCACGCCCGCGGCCTGCTCACCCTCCCCGATCCCCCGACGGCGATCATGGCCGCCGACGACGAGCTCGCCGTCGGCGTCCTCGCGACCGCACACGAGCTGGGGGTCGACGTGCCGGGCCGGCTGAGCATCATCGGCTTCGACGACACGCCCCAGGCCGCCTGGACGACGCCGCCGCTCACCAGCGTGCACCAGCACCTCGAGGGCATGGGCCGGATGGCGGTGCAGACCGTCCTCACGATGGCCTCGGGCACGCGGCCCCCGTCCCGGCACGTCGAGCTCGCGACGTCCCTGACCATCCGGTCGACGACCGGGCCCGCACCGGAGGTCGTGGCGGGCGGGTGAGCGCGGGGCTTCGCCGTCGCCGTGCGCGTGCTGGTGTAGACAGACCTCCTGGCGGACCGCCGGACGACCGATGGAGCAGGTGTGATCGAGATCCTCAGCAAGGCCGACCTGGAGCGCGCGCGGGCCACGGGCGCGCTCGTCGCCGACATCCTGCACACCCTCAAGGGCCGCGCAGGCGTCGGCACGAACCTGCTGGACATCGACGCCTGGACGCAGGCGATGATCGTCGGCGCCGGCGCGGTCTCCTGCTACGTCGACTACGCGCCGTCGTTCGGGCGCGGGCCGTTCGGCCACTACATCTGTACGTCCGTGAACGACGCCGTCCTGCACGGGCGCCCCTACGACTACGCCCTGGCCGACGGCGACCTGCTCACCCTCGACCTCGCGGTGTCGCTCGACGGGATCGTGGCGGACTCGGCGATCAGCTTCGTCGTCGGGCAGCCGCGCGACGACGAGGACCTGGCCCTCATCGCCGTCACGGAGCGCGCGCTCGCGGCGGGCATCGCGGTGGCACGGGCGGGCGCGCGCGTCGGGGACGTCTCGCACGCCATCGGGACCGTGCTGACCGGCGCCGGGTACACGGTGAACACGCAGTTCGGGGGGCACGGCCTCGGCTCGACGATGCACCAGGACCCGCACGTGGCCAACGAGGGTCGCGCCGGCCGCGGCTACCGGCTGCGGCCCGGTCTGCTGATCGCGATCGAGCCGTGGATCATGGCGGACACCGCGCGCCTGGTGACCGACGCCGACGGCTGGACCCTGCGCAGCGCCACCGGCTGCCGCACCGCGCACAGCGAGCACACGGTCGCCATCACTGCGGACGGCGCGGAGATCCTCACCCTGCCGACGCCGGCCTGACGGGGAGCTATAGCTGGCCCGCGCGGGGGGCGATGCGCACGTCCGTGCCGGTCAGGGTGGCGCGGAAGCCGTCGTCCTGCACCGACAGGTCCGTGAGCACCAGGCCCTCGGGGATGCCCTCGATCGCGTGCTCGATGGTCACGAGCCGGCGCGCCAGGGCGCCGAACAGCTCGGCAAGGATGGCCGGACCGCCGACGTCGATCGTCCGCGGCTCGATGACGAGCAGGCCGTCGCGGGCCAGGACGGTCCCCGTCGCCTCGACGTCGAGCACCCGCCCGGCCGCCTCGAACGACCGGTAGACGGCGGCCTGGTCCGGTTTCCCGGGCACCGGCCCGACGGCGACGTCCGACCCGATCTGCTCCGCGACCAGCTCGAACGGCACGGTCGCGACCACGGTCAGCGTGCCCGCCTGGAGCCCGGCGGCGCCGGTACGCACGTCGTCGCCGGTCACGACGACGTCGTGCAGGACGCCGTCCGGCGTCGCGAGCGTGCCCGCGTCCATCGAGAGGCCGGTCAGCCACAGGTCGCCGGTCGCCAGGTCCGTCGGCGGCACGTCGCCCACGGCGCCCGACGGCGGCGCCGAGCCCGTGCTGCTCGGCCGGGCCGCCGGCGCGTCCGACGCCGGCCGCGTCACCACGAGCACCATCACCACGAGCGCGAGGGCGATCACGCCCGTGGCGATGCCCGCGCCGATCAGCCCGTCCTTCAGCCTGCGCCGGTCCATCATCTAAGTCTCGCCGGGAATCGCCGGAGGCACCTGTCGAGAGCGGTCGGGGCACGGAGCGGGCGCAGGCCCGACGCGCGGAGCCGGCCCGGCGCGCGGAGCCGACCGGGCCGCGCGGGCGCCTACGCGGATCGACCCATGGTGGAGCCGATCATGGTCACCTACCGTGCCGATATGACACGTCGTCGAACGGTTCAGATCGGGGCGGGGCTCCTGGCCCTGCTGCTCACCACCGCCTGCTCCGGCGGCGGGAGCGCGGCCGACGAGACCGCCCCGCCCGACGACGCCGCCGCTGTCGTCCCCGAGGAGCCCGCCGGGGACGGCACCGACGAGGCCCCCGCGGACGACAGCGCGCCGGACGACGGCGCCACCACCGGCGACGGCTCCGCCCCCTCCGCCGACGACCTCGCCACCGGCTGGGCCCTCGTCGAGACCACGCAGTACGCGCTCGACGGCGGTCAGTGCCAGTTCCTGCGCCTCGACGGCGAGGAGATCCTCGACCTGCGCGCCGAGGAGGTGAAGGCCACGATCGCCGTCGACAACACCGGCGGTGACGGGAACGACGAGACCGGCGACATCGCCCTGCGGTCGGGCTCGGACACCTTCGAGCTCGTCGGCGACGTCTCCGCCACGGGCACGTGGGACGCG
>JAEYXM010000092.1 GCA_023428465.1 Actinomycetes bacterium | reverse complement strand
GGCCAGCGCACCGGCTCCGGCTGCCGCGGCGCGTCCCACCACTCGCCCGGCAGCCGCGGGAAACCCGCCTCGGCCAGCCGCTGTGCGAGCGGCCCGTCCGCCTCGTCCAGGGCGGGCACCGGCACCTGGATGTCGATCACGTCCGGGGCGGCGAGGCCCGGCACGGCCGTGGAGCCGACGTGGTCGACGCGGATGTCGCCGCCGGCCGCGTGGCGGATCCGGGCGGCCAGCCGGGCGTACTGCTCGGGCCAGGTCGGGTCCGGCCCGGCGAGCGCCGCCGGGTCGGGTGGGACGGCACGGCGTTCGCGGACGTTGCGCTCGTAGGGCAGCAGACGGTCCGCCAGAGGGTGTCCACGGCGGCGTGCAGATCGGTGAGCGTGCCGTCGTTCGTCAGCAGCACGTCGGCGACCGCACGGCGGGTCGCGTCGTCGGCCTGCGCGGCGATGCGCCGCTGCGCCTCCGCCGGGGCCATCCCCCGGTCACGGGTCAGCCGGGCCATCCGGGTCGGCACGGCCGTCTGCACCACGACCACCAGGTGGTACGTGGGCGCGAGCCCCACCTCCACCAGCAGCGGTACGTCGTTGACGACTATCGCGTCGGCGGGGGCGGCGGCGACCAGTTCGGCGCTGCGTGCGCGTACCCGGGGGTGGGTGATCCCTTCGAGCGTGCGGCGGGCGGCCTCGTCGCCGAAGACCAGCGCGCCGAGGGCGGCCCGGTCCAGCGCCCCGTCGGCGTCGAGGACCCTGTCGGAGAAGGCGGCGACCACCTCGGCCAGCCCGTCGGTGCCGGGCGCGACGATCTCGCGGGCGATGCGGTCCGAGTCGACGATCACCGCGCCCAGCGCGGCGAGGCGGCTCGCCACCGCGCTCTTGCCCGATCCGATTCCGCCGGTCAGCCCCACCTTCAGCACCCGGACAGTCAACCGGATCGCTCGTCCACATGCCAAACCGTCCCGGCACACGACGCGGGCCCCGCCCCCGGCGCTCCGCTGGTGCGGAACGCGGGGACGGGGCCCGTCGTCAGAGGCGGTCGCCGGCTCGTCCGGTGGGACGAGCAGGCGTCAGCGTCCGGTCACTTGCCGCCGGCGAGCTTCTCCCGCAGCGCGGCGAGCGCCTCGTCGGTCGCGAGCGTGCCGGCCGGCTCCTCGGCCTGACGGCTCGGGGCCGAGGTCGAGGTGGTGGTGCCGCTGGTGGCGGGCGGAGCCGGGTTGGCAGCGGCCTCGGCGTCGGCGGCGCGGGAGGTCTGCACCTGCTTGGTGTGGGCCTCCCAGCGCTGACGTGCCTCGGCGTACTGCTGCTCCCAGGTCTCGCGCTGCTTGTCGTAGCCCTCGAGCCACTCGCCCGTCTCCGGGTCGAAGCCCTCCGGGTAGATGTAGTTGCCCTGCTCGTCGTAGGTCGCGGCCATGCCGTAGAGGGTCGGGTCGAAGTGCTCCTCGCCCTCGACGAAGCCCTCGTTGGCCTGCTTGAGCGACAGCGAGATCCGGCGGCGCTCCAGGTCGATGTCGATGACCTTGACCATGACCTCGGAGCCGACCTGCACGACCTGCTCCGGGATCTCCACGTGGCGCTCGGCCAGCTCGGAGATGTGGACCAGGCCCTCGATGCCGTCGTCCACCCGGACGAACGCGCCGAACGGCACCAGCTTGGTGACCTTACCCGGCACGATCTGCTGGATCGCGTGGGTGCGGGCGAACTGACGCCACGGGTCCTCCTGCGTCGCCTTCAGCGACAGCGAGACCCGCTCGCGGTCCAGGTCGACGTCCAGGACCTCGACCTCGACCTCCTGGCCCACCTCGACGACCTCGGACGGGTGGTCGATGTGCTTCCAGGACAGCTCGGAGACGTGCACGAGACCGTCGACGCCGCCGAGGTCCACGAACGCACCGAAGTTGACGATCGAGGACACGACGCCCGGACGGACCTGACCCTTCTGCAGCGTCTGCAGGAAGGTGGAGCGGACCTCGGACTGCGTCTGCTCGAGCCACGCACGACGCGACAGGACGACGTTGTTGCGGTTCTTGTCGAGCTCGATGATCTTCGCCTCGATCTCCTTGCCGACGTACGGCTGGAGGTCGCGGACGCGACGCATCTCCACGAGCGACGCGGGGAGGAAGCCACGCAGGCCGATGTCGAGGATGAGGCCACCCTTGACGACCTCGATGACGGTGCCGGTGACGACGCCGTCCTCCTCCTTGATCTTCTCGATCGTGCCCCAGGCGCGCTCGTACTGGGCGCGCTTCTTGGACAGGATCAGGCGGCCTTCCTTGTCCTCCTTCTGAAGGACCAGGGCCTCGACGGCGTCGCCGACCTTGACGACCTCGTCAGGGTCGATGTCGTGCTTGATCGAGAGCTCGCGGGAGGGGATGACACCCTCCGTCTTGTAGCCGATGTCGAGCAGGACCTCGTCGCGGTCGACCTTGACGATGATGCCCTCGACGATGTCGCCGTCGTTGAAGTACTTGATGGTCGCGTCGATGGCGGCGAGCAGGTCCTCGCTCGAGCCGATGTCGTTGATCGCGACCTGCGGCGCAGCCGGCCGGGTGGTGGAGATGGTCATTGAGGTGTGAGCTCCGATGCGGACAGGGAGTAGTGCGGACAGGGTGGGTGGTGCGAGGTGGATCGCGGTGCAGCCCTGGGCCGGCCACAGGGCCGTCGGCCCGGGTCGGCACGGCGGAGGCCCGAGCCCGGAGCCGGACACGTGGGTACCCATGGAAGATCCATGCGTGTTCACGCGTACCAGCCTGACGCGAGACGTGCTACACCGCCGACCATCCTAGGCGCCGCCGGAAGCGACGGTCAAAGCCGACGGAAACGACCGTCGTCGGTTACGCGAGCACGCGCGCCGCGCGCAGCAGGTCGGCCGGCACCATCTTCACCTTGCCCGCGATGTCGGCGAGCGGCACGGTGACGACCTGCTCGCCGCGCAGTGCCGTCATCACACCCGTCTCCCCCGCCGAGACGGCGTCCATGGCCGCCACGCCGAAGCGGCTGCCGAGGATGCGGTCGGTCGGGGTCGGCGACCCGCCCCGCTGGACGTGGCCGAGGATCGTCACACGCGTCTCGAACCCCGTCCGCTGCTCGATCTCGCGTGCCACGACCTCGCTGATCGCGCCCGCGACGATCTCCCCGAACGGGCCGACCTGGGTCGTGTAGTCCATGCCGCTGCCCTCGCGCGGCAGGGCACCCTCGGCGACCACGACGATGGAGAACGAGGCGTGGGCGCGGTGTCGGTGGCGCAGGTACTTGACGACCTGCTCGATGTCGAACGGCTCCTCCGGCGTGAGGACGATCTCGGCGCCGCCCGCGATGCCGGCGTTGACGGCGATCCAGCCCGAGTGCCGGCCCATGACCTCCACGACCATGACGCGGTTGTGGCTCTCGGCCGTGGTGTGCACCCGGTCGATCGCCTCCGTCGCGATGTTCACCGCGGTGTGGAAGCCGATCGACAGGTCCGTCCCCTCGACGTCGTTGTCGATGGTCTTCGGGATCGCCACGACGCCGACGCCGGCCTCGGCGACCTTGCTCGCGGCGTGCAGCGTGCCGTCGCCACCGATGCAGATGAGGGCGTCGATGCGCTCCGCCTCGAGTGTCGCCAGAACCGCCTCGAGACCACCCTCGTTCTTGTGCGGGTGGAAGCGCGCCGTGCCGAGCAGCGTGCCGCCCACGGGCAGCACGTTGCGGATGTGCTGGCGCTCGAGCGGGAAGACGTCGCCGTCCACCACGCCCTTCCAGCCGTTCCGGAAGCCGATGATCGTGTGCCCGTGCGTGCCGACGCCGTGCTTGACGACGGCGCGGATCGCCGCGTTGAGGCCGGGGCAGTCGCCGCCACCCGTGAGAAGTCCGATGCGCACGTGCTCTCCTTCGTGATGCTCGCGGCGGGCTGAGCCGCGTTCCGGGGCCCACCCTAAGCGAGAGCGCCTAGGACCGGGGGCGACCATTCGCTGCTGGGCCGGCCGCGTCGGCCTGGGAGGATGGCAGCGTCCCGCACCGGCTGCCGCGGCGCGGGCGCGCCCGGGAGGAGTCCGATGAGCCGCGACGAGAGCCTCGACGCCGTCGACGGCGCCGCGCAGGACGGCGCGTACGAGGCCGGGCAGGCGTTCGCCGGCTACCGCGACCTCCCGCCCGGCGTGGACGCGGGGCACACCTGGTGGGACCAGAACGCCGCCCAGTACGTCGCCGAGCACGGGGAGTTCCTCGGCGACGCCGACTTCTGCTGGTGCCCGGAGGGGCTGCGGGAGTCCGACGCGCGGTTGCTCGGCGACGTCGCCGGGCGCCGTGTGCTCGAGGTCGGCGCGGGCGCGGCCCAGTGCGCCCGCTGGCTCGCGGGCAACGGCGCCGACGTCGTGGCGACCGACGTCTCGGCCGGGATGCTCGAGCAGGCGAGGCGCATCGACGCACGCCTGCACACCCGTGTCCCCGTCGTGCAGGCCGACGCGCGGGCCCTGCCCTTCGCCCGCGGGTCGTTCGACGTCGTCTTCACCTCCTTCGGGGCTCTGCCGTTCGTCGCCGACGCCGCGGCCGTGCACCGCGAGGTCGCGCGCGTGCTCGTGCCCGGCGGACGGTGGGTCTTCTCCGTCACGCACCCCCTGCGCTGGGCCTTCCCGGACGACCCGTCCGAGGCCGGCCTGCGCGCCACCCGCTCGTACTTCGACCGCCGCCCCTACGTCGAGACCGACGACGCCGGTCGCCTCACCTACGCCGAGCACCACCGCACGGTCGGCGACCACGTCGCGGACCTGACCGCTGCCGGGTTCCACCTGCTCGCTCTGATCGAGCCGGAGTGGCCCGCCGGGCACGACCGGGTGTGGGGCGGCTGGGGCCCGGTGCGCGGGGCGTCCCTGCCTAGCACGGCGATCTTCGTCTGCCGCCTGGACCCGCGGGCGGCCTGAACGGGGAGGGTCCCCCGGGCGGTCTCCGACTAGGTACCGATCCGCCGGTGCCCGAGCGGTCAGTGCCCGGCGTCGTGCCAGCTGCGACCCGTCCCGACCGAGACGTCCAACGGGACGGCCAGGTCACCCGCGGACGCCATCTCCGACCGCACGAGCGTCTCGACGGCATCCCGCTCCCCCGGTGCGACCTCGAGCACGAGCTCGTCGTGGACCTGGAGCAGCATGCGGGAGCGCAGACCGCCGTCCCGGAGACCGCGTGCGACCCCGAGCATCGCCACCTTGATGAGGTCGGCTGCGCTGCCCTGGATCGGGGCATTGAGGGCCATGCGCTCCGCCATGTCGCGGCGCTGCCGGTTGTCGCTCGTCAGGTCCGGCAGGTAGCGGCGGCGCCCGAGGATGGTTGCGGTGTACCCGGTGCGCCGTGCCTCGTCGACGACACCCGCGAGGTAGGTCCGCACGCCGCCGAAGCGCGCGAAGTAGTCGTCCATGAGCTCGGACGCCTCACCCACGGAGATGCTCAGCTGCTTCGACAGGCCGAACGAGGACAGCCCGTACGCCAGGCCGTAGGACATCGCCTTGATCTTGGAGCGCATCGCGGGTGTCACCGCATCCGTCGCCACGCCGAACACCCGCGAGGCCACGTACGAGTGCAGGTCCTCGCCCGACCGGAACGCCTCGATGAGGCCCGCGTCGCCCGACAGGTGCGCCATGATGCGCATCTCGATCTGGCTGTAGTCCGCCGTCAGCAGCGTCTCGAAGCCCTGCCCGACGACGAACGCCTCGCGGATCCGTCGCCCGGCCTCCGTGCGGATGGGGATGTTCTGCAGGTTCGGCTCGGTCGAGGAGATCCGGCCAGTCGCGGCGATGGTCTGCAGGTACGTCGTGTGGATCCGGCCGTCCGTGGCCACCGAGCGCAGCAGACCCTCCACCGTCTGACGCAGCCGCGACGCGTCACGGTGCGCGAGCAGGTGCGCCAGGAACGGGTGCTGGGTGCGCTCGAAGAGCTCGGTGAGCGCGGCCGCGTCCGTCGTGTACCCCGTCTTGATCTTCTTCGTCTTCGGCATGCCGAGCTGGTCGAAGAGGATCTCCTGGAGCTGCTTGGGCGAGCCCAGGTTCACGTCGCGTCCGATCACCGCGTACGCCTCCGACGCGGCGTCGGTCACTGCTGCGGCGAAGTCGCGCTCGAGGTCGGCGAGCCGCTCGACGTCGGCCGCGATCCCCGTGCGCTCCATCTCCGCCAGGACGCTCACCAGCGGGAGCTCGACGTCGTCGAGCAGGTGCCGGGCGCCCCGGTCGTCCAAGGCTGCGCCCAGCACGTCCGTCAGCTCTGCGACCGCGGCGGCCCGGATCCCGCCGGTGCGGTCGACGCCGCCGTCCAGGTCGAGGTCGAACGCCCCCTGGGCCGCCCCGCCGCTGTCGCCCGCGGTACGCAGCTCGCGGTGCAGGTGTCGCACCGCGAGATCCGCCAGGTCGTAGGAGCGCTGGTCGGGGTGGCACAGGTACGACGCAACGAGCGTGTCGAAGACGACGCCCTCGAGCGCCAGACCACGGCCCTGCAGCGCGTGCCAGGCATCCTTCGCGCCGTGCAGGGACTTGGGCCGGGCAGGGTCGGCGAGCCAGGCGACCAGTGCCGCCTCGTCCTCCGGGCCGATGTCGGTGAGGTCCACCGTCACGGCCTGCGTACCGGCGTCGGCGATCGCCAGGGCCCACGCGTCCCCGCGCGCCGGCGTGCCTCGCCCGCTCACGTCCAGGGCGAGGACCGCTCCCGAGCGCTCCGCCAGCCAGGCCCCGAGCGTTCCGCGCGGGAGGGCGAGCACCTCCAGGTCGAAGCCCTCCGCCTCACCGCGATCCTCCGGGACCATCGCGAGGAGCCGCTCGCGCAGCGTCCGGAACTCGAGCGCGTCGAACACGCGGTGCATGGCCTCGCGGTCCCACGCGCGGGTCGCCAGGTCCGCCACGCCGACCTCGAGGGCCAGGTCCTCGACCGCCGCGTTGAGCTGGCGGTTGAGCCGCACCTGGTCGAGGTTGGCCCGCAGGCTCTCCCCCGCCTTGCCGGTGATGCCCGCCGCAGCCGCCAGGACCCCGTCCAGCCCTCCGTAGGCCGTGATCCACTTGGCGGCCGTCTTGGGCCCGACGCCGGGCACGCCCGGCAGGTTGTCGCTCGACTCGCCGACGAGCGCGGCGAGGTCCGGGTAGCGCTGCGGCGGGACGCCGTACTTCTCCTCGACCGCGTCCGGCGTGAACCGGACCAGGTCCGAGACGCCCTTGCGCGGGTACAGGACCGTCACCTGGTCTCCCACGAGCTGGAGGGCGTCCCGGTCCCCGGTGCAGACGAGCACGTCCATCCCGGCGGTGACGGCCTGCCGCGTGAGGGTGGCGATCACGTCGTCGGCCTCGTAGTTCTCCCGCTCGACCGTGGTGATCCGCAGCGTCGCGAGGATCTCCTTGATGAGGGGCACCTGGCCCACGAACTCCGGGGGCGTCGTGTCCCGCGTGGCCTTGTACGCGGGGTACTGCTCCGTGCGGAACGTGGTGCGACCGACGTCGAACGCCACGCCGACGTGCGTGGGCGCCTCGTCGCGCAGCAGGTTCGCCAGCATGGACGTGAAGCCGTAGACGGCGTTGGTCGTCTGACCTGTCGACGTCGAGAAGTTCTCCGCAGGCAGGGCGAAGAACGCCCGGTAGGCCATGGAGTGCCCGTCGACCAGGAGCAGGAGGGGTCGGGGTCGCGCCGTGTCCGTCACGGGTGCCAACCTAGTGGGCATGACCGACACCGGACCGAGCCCCGCCGACCCTGCGTTCCTCGAGGCCCTGCGCAGCATGGGAGCGGGTGGACTCGTCGAACGCCTGGGCATCGAGCTGCTCGAGGCGTCCCCGACGCGCGTCGTCGGCACCATGCCTGTGGCAGGCAACACGCAGCCCTACGGGCTCCTCCACGGCGGGGCATCGGTGGCGCTCGCGGAGACCCTGGGCTCCTACGCCGCGGCGCTGCACGCGGGCGAGGGCCGCCAGGCGGTCGGGGTCGAGGTCAACGCGTCGCACCATCGCGGTGTGCGCGAGGGCCTCGTCACCGGGACCGCGACCGCGGTCCACCTCGGGTCGACGACGGCGACCTACGACATCGTGGTGGAGGACTCCAGCGCCCGGCGGGTGTGCACCGCCCGGCTCACGTGCCTGGTGATCGAGCCGCGCGCGGTCTCGGGGTCCGGGGCGACCTCCGCCCGGGACTGACGCCGGCGGGCGATCAGCTCCTCGACCGCGCGGGCACCCGTGCGGCTCTGGGAGTCGGCTGTGAGCCGGCGGTGCAGGGCCGAGGTGGCGATCACGCGGTGCGCGGCGGCCGGGACGAAGCCCAGCCGGACGAAGAAGCGCTGCATGCCCCGCGCGCCCGGGATGGGCGCAGCGAAGACCTGATCGGCACCCGCGACGATCGCGAGCTCGGTCACGACCTGCATGAGCGCGTGGCCCACGCCCTTGCGCCGGTGGCCGGACGCCACGTAGACCGCCTCGATCACCATCGTGACGTCGTCGGTGAAGGCGTTGGGCCCGATGACGCGGGCGAGCAGGACGCCCACCACCCCGCCGTCCGCGCTGGCCACGAGGACCGTGCCGCCGGGCATCCCGGCCAGCGCACCGATCTGGCTGGCGACGGTCCCCGGGTCCGCGCTGCACACCTGGGGCCCCGCCCAGGTCTCGCGGCGCGCTGCGAGGCACAACTGCACGAGTGCGTCCACGTCAGCCGGTCGGATCGATCGGACCTCGATGCCAGGACGCACGGGGCTGCCTCCTTCGGCGACGAAACGGGCCGCGATCAACCACTCGCGGGGGGACCTCTGGTGACGATAGCCCGCCCCGGCCGTGCAGCGGAAGGGACAGGAACACATTCATACGATCCGGGCATTTCGGGCAGGCCGAACCGGCCCCTGACGGGGTGTCAGAACGGGTGCTCGACGGCGTCGACGGGCGGCCGGGAAGATCCCTGGCCGACCCGCGCGGGGTGCGTCAGGAAGCGCCGCCGACCTGCTCGATCACCGCGTCGGCCACCTCGCGCATGGTGAGCCGGCGGTCCATCGAGGTCTTCTGGATCCACCGGAACGCGTCCGGCTCCGTGAGCCCCATCTTCGTCATGAGGAGGCCCTTGGCGCGATCGACCCGCTTGCGCGTCTCGAAGCGCTCGGCCAGGTCCGCGACCTCGGACTCCAGGGCCGTGATCTCGCTGTAGCGGGAGATCGCGATCTCGACCGCGGGCAGCAGGTCCGCCGGACTGAAGGGCTTGATGACGTAGGCCATGGCGCCGGCGTCCCGGGCCCGCTCGACGAGCTCCTTCTGCGAGAACGCCGTCAGGAGCACGACGGCCGCGGCCCGCTCCTTGACGATCTTCTCCGCGGCCGTGATGCCGTCCATCACGGGCATCTTCACGTCCATGACCACAACGTCCGGACGGAGCTCGAGGGCGAGCCGTACGCCGGCCTCGCCGTCACCGGCCTCCCCGACGACCTCGAAGCCGCCCTCCTTCAGCGACTCGACCACGTCCATGCGGATGAGGGCCTCGTCCTCCACGACGAGCGCGCGGCGGACGGGTGCGCCGCGGGTCGCCGCGGGCGTGTCCTCGGGTGCGGGGGTGCCCGCCTCCGTGGGCAACTCCACGGCGGCCGGCTGCGTGCTGGGCTTGGCGTCGTCCTGTGTCACGGGCGCTAGCCTAGTGGCGACCCGGGCCAGCAGTGACGCACTGCCCATGGACCGGTTCGCCCCGATAGCCCAACTGGCAGAGGCGTTCGGCTCAAACCCGATCCAGTGGGGGTTCGAATCCCCCTCGGGGCACCACCTAGCACGACGACCGCACGAGCGGCCCGCGGTGCCACGACGGTCCGTCACCCGGCCCGCACCCTGCTCCCGTCCGACGACCGACGGCCACCCTGCAGCGCACGCCGACAGCGCACGCCGACGCCGGGACGCGCGTCCCGCAGAGCAGACCCGTCAACCTCCCTCGGCCAGTCCGTCCGCGATCGTGGCGACGAGCTGCGCCGCCGCAGCACGGGACAGGTGAACGCTCGAGACGCAGGCGCCCGACCGCCACGTGCTCAGGACGAACACGCGGTCGCGCTCGTGCCAGGTGACCTGGAGCGCCCGGTGCTCACCACGCACGTCCGGCAGCGCGACCGCGCCCGGGAAGGGCAGTGCGATGACGTCGCCCATGGACGAAACGATCCCCTCGCCCGGCCCCGCTGTCCAGAGGTCGGCCGGGTGACCCGACGGGGCGCTCAGCGGCCGTCCACCACGCCGGCCCGCGCGGCCGGGCCGATCTCTTCGCCGAGCTGGCCCGCGACGTCGGGGTCGTCACCCGTGTCCGCGACCCTGGTCCCAAGGGTTGTGTCTCGGCGAGACGTACGCTCATCCCAGGCCTTTTTCACGGCTGCCACCGCGGCCCGTCCGGGAGCAATGCCATGGCGACGATCGAGCTGCCCATCACGGGCATGACGTGCCGCGCCTGCGAGCGGCGCGTGTCGCGCTCCCTGGCCGCGGTCGAAGGCGTGCGCTCGGCGACCGCATCGAGCTCCCGGGCCCTCGCCGTGGTCCACAGCGACGGGCCTCTGCGCCGCAGTGACCTCGCTGCGGCGGTGCGCGCCGCGGGGTACGACGTCGGAACGGCGGACCGGCCCTGGCTGACCCGGGATCGACGCGTCTGGCGGGACGTGGCGATCGGCGTCGTCGGCGTCGTGGTCCTCGCAGTCCTCGCCTCCGCGCTCGGCCTGGCCGACCTCACCGCTGCCGCGACCGGGAGCACCGGGGGGCTCGTCGTCGTCCTCCTCCTCGGGCTCGCCGCCGGCCTGTCCACGTGCATGGCCCTCGTCGGAGGCCTCGTGCTCGCGGCGTCGGCGACCTTCGCCGCCCAGCACCCGGATCTCACCGCGCGCCTCAGGCTCCGGCCGCACCTCGCCTTCGGCATCGGGCGCCTCGTCGGGTTCGCGGTGCTCGGCGCCGCCGCCGGCGCCCTCGGGTCCGCCGTCACGCTCAGCCCGCGCGTCGTCGCCATCCTCATGATCGTGGTCTCCGTCGTGATGGGCATCGTGGGGCTGCGCCTGACCGCCGTGTCCCCGCGCCTCGCCGGCGCCGGGCTCGCCCTGCCGTCGGGCCTCGCCTCGGCCCTGCGCCTCGACGAGGTCGGGCGCACCTACTCGGACCGGTCCACCGCGCTCCTCGGCGCGGGGACGTTCTTCCTGCCCTGTGGCTTCACGCAGGCCGTCCAGGTGCTCGCCCTGTCCACGGGGTCGCCCGTGCAGGCGGGGACCATCATGGCCGTCTTCGCGCTCGGGACCGCCCCCGGGCTGCTCAGCCTGGGCGGGCTCACGGCCGTCGTCCGCGGGGCAGCCTCCCAGCGCTTCTTCCGCCTCGCCGGCGTCGCCGTCGTGGCGTTCGCGCTCGTCAACGTCAACGGCGCCCTGCACGTCCTGACGCCGGCGATCTTCCTGCCGCCGGGCGCGGCCGCGACCGAGCTCAGCGACAACGTGACGCTCGAGGGCGACGTCCAGGTCCTGCGGACCACGCAGGTGGCCGACGGCTACGAGCCTGCCAATGCCGTCGTGTACGCCGGCCGCGAGGTCCGCTGGGAGATCGAGTCGAAGGACCTGACCTGCGCGGCGACGATCCAGTCGGCGGACATCGGGATCGACGTCGTCCTCAAGCCCGGGATGAACGTCGTCACCTTCACCCCCGACGAGCCCGGCGTCCTGCGGTACTCGTGCTTCATGGGCATGTACACGGGGCTCATCTCCGTGATCGAGGAGCCCGCCGCCGCACAGGCCTGACGGCGTGCGCCCTGCGGCATGCGGCATGCGGCCGAGGTTCGCGACCCGGGTTCACGGCCCGCCCGGCAGACGCCCCGCCGCTCCTCCGGTGGCGCCCCGTGACGCCCGGGGAGACGATCGAGGTCCGGGCCGCGCCCGCGGCCACGCCTGGAGGAGGTCCCCGTGACGGAGCAGACGCAGACTCCGCAGGACGACGACGACCGGCCCGTCGACGGCGGCGACGCGCCGCAGGGCCCGCCGCAGCCCACCGTCCGGCCCGAGGCCGACGACCCGGACCGCGAGGGCGAGGAGCGGTTCGATGCCGGATGAGCTGATGGCGCCCCCGACCCACGTCGCGGACCGGACCGCGACCCAGCCGGCGCCCGAGGGCGTCGCCCGTCCCCTCGCGTGGCTCGGGCTCATGGCCTTGCTCTTCGCGGGCTTCGCCCTCATGGGAGCGTCGTTCGCGAACGACAACGGCTGGGTTTTCGCAGCCGGCCTGGGGGTGAGCGGGCTCGCGTTCGTCCTCCCGCTGGCGACCGGACACCGGGAGCGCTGAAGCGCACCCTCCCCGCACGGACCGCTACGACACGGACGAAGGGCCCCCGGCAAGCGCCGGGGGCCCTTCGTACGTCTGCGTGGGATCAGGCCTGGACGGCCGCACCGATCCGGTGCACGACCAGAGAGTTCGTCGTACCCGGGACGCCGACCGGCGCACCGAACACGATGACGACGAGGTCGCCGTCCTCCGCGAGGCCCTGGGCCCGGAGCGTCAGCTCGACCTGGAGGACCATGGCGTCCGTGTGGGCGACCATCGGGACCTCGTAGGTCTGCACGCCCCAACTGAGCGCGAGCGTGTTGCGCACGTTCGGCAGCGGGGTGAACGCGAGCAGCGGGATCGGCGAACGCAGCCGGGACATGCGCCGCGCCGAGTCACCGGACTGCGTGAACGTGACCAGGTACTTCACGCCGAGGGTCTCGCCGACGTCGGCGGCCGCGTGCGTGATGGCGCCACCGCGCGTCTTGGGCGCCCAGCCGAGCGGCGCGATGCGGTCGCGACCGTGCTGCTCGGTGTTCTCGATGATGCGCGCCATGGTGCGGACGGCCTCGATCGGGTACTCGCCCACGCTGGTCTCGCCCGAGAGCATGACCGCATCGGCGCCGTCGAGCACCGCGTTCGCGCAGTCCGAGGCCTCGGCGCGCGTCGGACGCGGGGCGGAGATCATCGACTCGAGGACCTGCGTCGCCACGATGACGGGCTTCGCCGACCGGCGGGCGAGCTCGATGGCGCGCTTCTGGACGATCGGCACCTGCTCGAGCGGGAGCTCCACGCCGAGGTCACCGCGGGCGACCATGATGCCGTCGAACGCGTCGATGATCTCGACCAGGTTGTCGACGGCCTGCGGCTTCTCGATCTTGGCGATGACGGGGACCGTACGGCCCTCCTCGTCCATGATCTTCTTGACGTCGTCGTAGTCGGCCGCGTTGCGGACGAACGACAGCGCGATGAAGTCCGCCTTGAGACGCAGCGCCCAGCGCAGGTCCTCGATGTCCTTCTCCGACATCGCCGGGACGCTCACCGCGACGCCGGGCAGGTTCAGGCCCTTGTTGTTCGAGACCGGGCCCGCAATCTCGACCCGCGTCGTGACCCGCGGGCCGTCGACGGAGACGATCCGGACGCCGACGCGACCGTCGTCGATGAGGATCCGGTCACCGGGGCGGGCATCGCCCGGCAGGCCCTTGTAGGTGGTGGAGGCCATCTCCTTGGTGCCGGGCACGTCCTCGGTGGTGATGACGAAGGTGTCGCCCTCTTCGAGCTCGACCTTCCCCTCCTTGAACTTGCCGAGGCGGATCTTGGGGCCCTGGAGGTCGACCAGCACGGCGACGGCCCGGCCGGACGCCTTCGCTGCCGCGCGCACGTGGCGGATGATCGCCTCGTGCTCCTCGGGCGCGCCGTGGCTACGGTTGATCCGCGCCACGTCCATCCCCGCGTCGACGAGGGCCTGGATCTGCTCCGGCGTCTCGGTCGCGGGCCCGGTGGTGCACACAATCTTGGCTCTACGCATGGCTCCAGCCTAAGTCGTGGACGGCGGGACGGGGTGGTCCCGAAGTCCTGGGATGTTTGCCGGCGGGCATGGTCACGCGGGGGCCGCCGGCAGCCCGCGCGCAGTTCGGTCCGGTCAGGGCCGCATGGACCTCGTCGCCGGGGTCACCGGCGCCGGGAGCTCGGTCGAGCCCCGAAGGTAGGCGTCGACGCCCGCGGCGGCCGCACGGCCCTCCGCGATCGCCCAGACCACGAGGGACTGGCCGCGGCCCGCGTCCCCCGCGACGAACACGCCCGGGAGCGACGCCTGGAAGTCGTCACCCCGCGCGATGAGCCCTCGACCCGTCACGTCGGCGCCGGTCTGCGCCTGCAGCGTGTCGGTCTCCGGCCCGGTGAAGCCCATGGCAAGGACCACGAGGTCCGCCGGTAGGTCACGCGTCTCCCCCACGGGCACGCGCCGACCCTCGGGCGTCAGCTCGGTCGAGGCCACCCGCAGGCCGCGCACGCGGTCCTCGCCGATGAAGCTCACGGTGGCCGCCTGGTACTCGCGCGTGCCGCCCTCCTGGTGGGAGGTCGACACCTTGAAGACCATCGGGTCGACCGGCCACGGCTGGTTGGCGGGACGCTCGTCCGGGGGCCGCTCCATGATGTCCAGCGACGTCACGGACAGCGCTCCCTGGCGCAGCGAGGTCCCGATGCAGTCCGAGCCGGTGTCGCCGCCACCGAGGACGACGACGTGCTTGCCCGTCGCGACGATCTGGTCCGGCACCTCGTCGCCCGCCACGACCTTGTTCGACTGGCGCAGGAAGTCCATGGCCAGGTGGACGCCGGGCAGGTCGGAGCCCGGCACGTCGATGCGACGCGGGACGCGTGCGCCCGTCGCGATCACGACGGCGTCGTACCGGGCGCGCAACTCCTTCCAGGTGATGTCGACACCGATCTCGACACCCGGTCGGAACCGCGTGCCCTCGGCCTCCATCTGCTTGACCCGCCGGTCGAGGAGGTGCTTGCTCAGCTTGAAGTCCGGCACGCCGTAGCGCATGAGGCCGCCGATGCGGTCGTCCCGCTCGAAGACCGCCACCGTGTGACCGGCACGCGTCAGCTGCTGGGCCGCCGCGAGGCCGGCGGGCCCCGAGCCGACGACGGCGACCGTGTGCCCCGTGAGGAAGTACGGCAGCTGCGGGGTCACCAGGTCGTCCTCGAAAGCGGTGTCCGCGATCGTCATCTCGACCTGCTTGATCGTGACCGGCGGCTGGTTGATGCCCAGGACGCAGGACGACTCGCAGGGCGCGGGGCAGATGCGGCCCGTGACCTCGGGGAAGTTGTTCGTCGCGTGCAGACGATCGCTCGCCTCGGCCCACTGGCCCTTCCAGACCAGGTCGTTCCACTCCGGGATCAGGTTGCCGAGAGGGCAGCCCGAGTGGCAGAACGGGATGCCGCAGTCCATGCAGCGGCCGGCCTGGCGGTGCAGGACGGCGCCGCGCTCCTCGGCGGACCGCTGCTCGAGCACCTCCTGGTAGTCCATGAGACGCACGGGAACGGGTCGGGTCGGCGGGACCTCCCGCTCCCGGACCTTCAGGAAGCCGCGTGGGTCAGCCACGGGACACCTCCAGGATCTTGTCCCACACACCGGGATCGGCGGGGTCGAGGCCCTCGGCCTCGGCGGCGGACATCGCGGCGAGCATCCGCTCGTACTCGGTGGGCACGACACGCGTGAAGCGCTCGAGCGCGGCCGGCAGGTCCGCGAGCAGCTCGGCCGCGCGCGGCGAACCGGTCTCCTCGTGGTGACGGCGGAGCAGGTGCTCAACGGTCTGCGCCCCCTCCGCGTCCAGCGGCACGAGCGCGATCTCCCCGGCCCGCAGCGCGGCCTGGTTCACGGCCTCGGGTCGCAGGTCGAGGACGTACGCGTGACCGCCCGACATCCCCGCGGCGACGTTCCGGCCGGTCCGGCCGAGGATGAGCACCGTGCCGCCTGTCATGTACTCGCAGGCGTGGTCCCCCACGCCCTCGACGACGAGCGTCGCGCCCGAGTTCCGCACGCCGAACCGCTCGCCGACGACCCCGCGCAGGTAGACCTCGCCGGACGTGGCGCCGTAGCCGATGACGTTGCCCGCGATGACGTCGCGTGCACCGGACAGGACGGACGCCGGGTCGGGGCGGACCACGATCCGGCCACCCGACAGGCCCTTGCCGACGTAGTCGTTCGCGTCACCGAGCAGCCGCAGGGTGATCCCCCGCGGCAGGAAGGCACCGAGCGACTGGCCGGCGGACCCGGTGAGCGTCACGTCGATGGTGCCGTCGGGCAGGCCCTCGGAGCGGTACCGGCGGGTCACCTCGGAGCCGAGCATCGTCCCGACGGTCCGGTTCACGTTGCGCACCGGGAGCGCGATCTGCACCGGGGTGCGGTGCTCCAGCGCCTCGGCCGCCCGCTCGATCAGCGTGTTGTCGAGCGCCTTGTGCAGGCCGTGGTCCTGCGTCGTCGTCTGGCGCAAGGCCGTCCCGGGCGCGGGCTCCGGACGGGCGAGGACCGGGCCGAGGTCGAGCCCGGACGCCTTCCAGTGGTCGATGACCGCGCGCGTGTCGAGCGCCTCGACGTGCCCGACGGCCTCCGCGACGGACCGGAAGCCGAGTGCCGCGAGGTACTCACGCACCTCGATGGCGATGTACTCGAAGAAGGTCTCCACGAACTCAGGCTTGCCGCTGAAGCGCGCCCGGAGCTCGGGGTTCTGCGTCGCGACGCCGACCGGACAGGTGTCCAGGTGACACACGCGCATCATGATGCAGCCCGAGACGACGAGGGGCGCGGTGGCGAAGCCGAACTCCTCGGCGCCCAGCAGGGCCGCGATGACCACGTCCCGGCCGGTCTTGAGCTGGCCGTCGACCTGCACGACGATGCGGTCGCGCAGGCCGTTCAGGACGAGCGTCTGCTGGGTCTCGGCCAGGCCGATCTCCCACGGCGTGCCCGCGTGCTTGAGGGACGTCAGCGGGCTCGCGCCCGTGCCGCCGTCGTGCCCGGAGATGAGCACGACGTCGGCGTGCGCCTTCGAGACGCCCGTCGCGACCGTGCCCACGCCGAACTCGCTGACCAGCTTCACGTGGACCCGCGCCTGCGGGTTCGCGTTCTTCAGGTCGTGGATGAGCTGGGCGATGTCCTCGATCGAGTAGATGTCGTGGTGCGGCGGCGGGGAGATCAGGCCCACGCCGGGCGTGGAGTGCCGCGTCTGCGCGATCCACGGGTACACCTTGGGCCCGGGCAGCTGGCCGCCCTCGCCCGGCTTGGCGCCCTGCGCCATCTTGATCTGCAGGTCCGTCGCGTTGACGAGGTACTCACTCGTGACACCGAACCGACCCGAGGCGACCTGCTTGATCGCGCTGCGGCGGGCCGGGTCGTACAGGCGCTCCGGGTCCTCGCCGCCCTCGCCCGTGTTGGAGCGGGCGCCCAGGCGGTTCATCGCGATCGCGAGGGTCTCGTGCGCTTCCCCCGAGATCGAGCCGTACGACATCGCGCCGGTGCTGAACCGCTTGACGATCTCGCTGACGGGCTCGACCTCGTCGAGAGGCACGGGCGGCCGGTCGCCCTCCGCGAACGTCAGGAGCCCGCGCATCGTCATCAGGCGCGACGCCTGGTCGTCGATGCGGCGCGTGTACTGGCGGAACACGTCGAGCTGGCGCGTGCGGGTCGAGTGCTGCAGGCGGAAGACCGTCTCCGGGTCGAACAGGTGCTCCTCGCCGTCGCGGCGCCACTTGTACTCGCCGCCGACGTTGAGTCGGCGGTGTGCCTGCGGGTTGCCGCTCTTGGGGTAGGCGTCGGCGTGCCGCGACGCGGTCTCGGCGGCGATGACGTCCAGCCCGACGCCGTCCAGGCGGCTCGTGGTCCCGGTGAAGTACCGCCCCACGAGCTCCCTGGACAGGCCCACGGCCTCGAACGTCTGGGCACCGCGATACGACGCGAGCGTCGAGATGCCCATCTTGCTCATGACCTTCAGGACGCCCTTGCCGAGCGCCTTGATGAGGTTGGCGACCGCCTTCTCAGGTGCGACGTCCCCGAGCGAGCCGTCGCGGGCCAGGCCTTCGACGCTCTCCATCGCGAGGTACGGGTTCACGGCTGCCGCGCCGTAGCCGATGTGCAGCGCGACGTGGTGCACCTCGCGGACGTCACCGGCCTCGACGAGCAGGCTGACCCGGGTACGCGTGTTGCGTCGCACCAGGTGCTGGTGCACGCCGCTGAGCAGCAGGAGCGACGGGATCGGCGCGAGCTCGCCGTCGGACTCGCGGTCGGACAGGACGACGAAGCTGACGCCCGCCTCGATCGCGGCGTCGACCTGGTCGAAGATCTCCCGCATGCGGGCCTCGAGCGCCTCGTGGCCGCCGTCCACCCGGTACAGCCCGCGCACCATCTCCGTGCGGAAGATGCCCTCGAACTTCGGGTCGCGGTCGATGCGGATGATCGCCGCGAGCTGGTCGTTGTCGAGGACCGGGAACGGCAGGATCAGCTTGCGCGCGTGCTCCGGGACGTCGGAGAGCAGGTTCGGCTCCGGGCCGATGGCGCCGCCGATGCTCGTGACGAGTTCCTCGCGGATCGCGTCCAGCGGCGGGTTCGTGACCTGGGCGAACATCTGCGTGAAGTAGTCGAAGAGCAGCCGCGGACGCGACGACAGGACCGCGACGGGCGTGTCGGTGCCCATGGCGCCGAGCGGCTCGTACCCGGTCTGCGCCATCGGCGTCAGGAGGACCTTGAGCTCCTCCTCCGTGTACCCGAACGCGCGCTGGCGACGGCGGACCGACGCCGGCGTGTGCTGGACGTGCTCGCGCTCCGGCAGCGAGGTGAGCGGCACGGAGTGCTCGGCGACCCAGGCCGCGTACGGCCGCTGGGCGGCGAGCTGGGCCTTGATCTCCTGGTCGTCGATGACGCGGCCGGAGCCCGTGTCCACCAGGAACATGCGTCCGGGCTCGAGGCGGCCCTTGCGGACGACGCGCGCCGGGTCGATGTCGAGGACGCCCGCCTCGCTCGCGAGGACGACCAGACCGTCGTCCGTGATCCAGTACCGGCCGGGACGCAGGCCGTTGCGGTCGAGCACCGCGCCGATGAGCGTGCCGTCGGTGAAGGTGAGCGACGCCGGGCCGTCCCACGGCTCCATGAGGCACGCGTGGTAGGCGTAGAAGGCGCGCAGGTCCGGGTCGAGGTCCTCGTGGTTCTCCCATGCCTCCGGGACCATCATGAGCACCGCGTGGGGCAGGCTGCGCCCCGAGAGGTGGAGGAGCTCGAGGACCTCGTCGAAGCTCGCCGAGTCCGAGCTCCCCTCGGTACAGACCGGCATGAGCGCGCCCAGGTCGCCGAGGGCGTCGCTCGCCAGGACGGACTGGCGCGCCGCCATCCAGTTGCGGTTGCCGCGGACCGTGTTGATCTCACCGTTGTGCGCGATCATCCGGAACGGCTGGGCGAGCGGCCACGACGGGAACGTGTTCGTGGAGAACCGGGAGTGCACGAGCGCCAGCTCGGTCGCGTAGCGCGGGTCGGACAGGTCCGGGAAGAACGGCTCGAGCTGCGACGTCGTGAGCATGCCCTTGTAGGACAGCGTGCGGCAGGACAGCGAGGCGAGGTACACCCCGACCTCGTGCTCGACGCGCTTGCGCACGCGGAACGCGCGCCGCTCCAGGTCGATGCCGCTGAGGGTGCGGCTCGGGTCCGCGACGACGATCTGCCGGAAGACCGGCATCGTCGAGCGGGCCGTCGGGCCGACGATCTCGGGGGTGACGGGGACGTCACGCCAGGCCAGCAGGTCAAGGCCCTCGTCGGCGACGATCTTCTCGATGCCGACGACGGCGTCGTGCTGCGCGTCCGTGTCCGTCGGCAGGAAGACCATGCCGATGGCGTAGCGGCCGGGCGCGGGCAGGTCCGCGTCGACGACGTCGCGGATGAACGCGTCCGGGACCTGCGTGAGGATCCCGGCGCCGTCGCCGCTGTCCGCCTCGGCGCCGACCGCGCCGCGGTGGTCGAGGTTGGCCAGCGCGGTGAGCGCCGCGTCCACGATGTCCCTGCCCGCCGTGCCGCGGAGCGTGGCGACGAACGCTACGCCGCAGGCGTCGTGCTCCGCCGAGGGGTCGTAGAGGCCCGAACCCGGCGGTCCGGGGTGCTGCGGCCGGCTCATGGGCACCGTCCTCGCTGGGCCGGCAGTGCCGGCATGACGTGATCTGGGGATCTGGGACGCCCTCGGCCCAAGTGGCCCGACGATACCTTTTCCCCCGCCCTCAGCCCAAGAAGCGTCCACGTTCGAACAGGCGGAACGTGCGTCTCGCCGTCAGGACGTGCTCGTGGTCGACGTGTCGGCTCCGTCGGCCGCGGAGTCCCCCGGCGTGTCGCCCCCGGCGGTGTCGTCCTCGCGGTCGTCGGCAGCGTCGTCCGACGCCTCGTCCGGCGGGTCGGCCGCGGCCTCGGCCTCATCGACGTCGTCGGCGTCGTTCGCGCCCTCGGCGTCGTCGTCCGCAACCGCGTCGGCTCCGTTCGCCGTCGGGAGCGCGGGACTGGTCTCCCGGACGGGGTGGCGCCGGCCCACGATGACGAACGCCACGAGCGCGCCGAGACCGACGACGATCGAGGTCCACACGTTGACGCGCAGGCCGAGGACCGTCTCGGCCGGGTCGATCCGAAGCAGCTCGATCCAGAGCCGGCCCGCGGTGTAGAGCGCGACGTACGCCCAGAACACCCGCCCATGGCCCCACCGCCGACGGCGGTCCAGCCACACGAGCAGCACCGCGGCACCGAGGTTCCACAGCAGCTCGTACAGGAACGTGGGGTGGAAGAGCGTGTCCGGCGGGGTGTCGCCCGGGAACGTCGGCGAGTCGGGGTCGATCCGCAGGCCCCACGGGAGCGTCGTCGGGCTGCCGAAGAGCTCCTGGTTGAACCAGTTGCCGAGACGCCCGATCGCCTGCGCCACGAGTATCCCGGGAGCGGCCGCGTCCGCGAAGGTCACGAGCCGCACGCGCGCGCGCCGGGCGCCGATCCATGCGCCCAGCGCGCCCAGGGCGATCGCACCCCAGATGCCCAGACCGCCCTCCCACACGCGGAAGACCTGCGACAGGTCGCCGTTCGGCCCGAAGTACGGGTCCGGCGTCGAGATCACGTGGTAGATCCGGCCTCCGGCGATGCCGAACGGCACCGCCCAGAACGAGATCTCCAGCACCGTGTCGGGGTTGCCCCCGCGGGCGGCCCATCGCCGCGCCGTGATCCAGACCGCGGCGACGATGCCGAGCATGATCGCCATCGAGTAGGCGCGGATCTTGAAGACGCCGAGCTCGACGAGGACCTGCAGGTCCTGTGGCGGGCTCGGGATCTCGAGCGGAAGCGTGAGCAGGCTGGTCATACCTGGCCCCGCACGCCACGGGCGAGCGCGGAGACGACCGACGTGAGACCTGCGAGGCCGGCCGCGCGGGACTCGGCCTCGAGCAGCGGCGCGACGAAGGCGGTGCCCACGATGACGCCGTCGGCGAAGGAGGCGACCTCGGCCGCCTGGGCCGCCGTGCTCACGCCCAGGCCGACGCACACCCGCTCGGCACCCGCACGCCGCGCGTCGGCGACCAGGCGCGCGGCGTGGACGCCGACGGTCGCCCGCTTCCCGGTGACACCCATCGTCGACGCGGCGTAGACGAACCCGCGGGACGCGCGCGCGGCCATGGCCAGGCGCTCCGTGGTCGAGCTCGGAGCCACCAGGAAGATGCGGTCCAGGCCGGTCGCGTCGGACGCGGCGATCCACTCCCCCGCCTCGTCCGGGATGAGGTCCGGGGTGATGATGCCGGCGCCGCCGGCGGACGCCAGGTCCCGGGCGAACGCGTCGACGCCGTACCGCACCACGGGATTCCAGTAGGTCATGAGAAGGATGGGCACGCCGGTCGCCGCGACGGCCTCGACCGTGCGCAGCGTGTCCGCGACGCGCACGCCCCCGGCCAGCGCCTGCTCGACCGAACGCTGGATGACCGGACCGTCCATCACGGGATCGGAGTAGGGCACGCCCAGCTCGACGACGTCGACCCCGGCGTCGATCATCGCGCGGACGGCATCGACGGACCCCGGGACGTCGGGGAAGCCGACCGGCAGGTACCCGATCAGAGCGCTGCGACCCTCGGCGCGGACCTCGTCGAGGCGCGCCGCGGTGCGGCTCGCGACCGTCGCGGTCATCGTGCCTCCTCGTCCAGCAGGCCGAACCACGTGGCCGCCGTCTCCATGTCCTTGTCGCCGCGGCCCGAGAGGTTGACCAGGATCGTGGGGTGCTCGCCCTGCGCGGCAGCCTCCTGGCCGAGCTTCATGGCACCCGCCAGCGCGTGCGCCGACTCGATGGCCGGGATGATGCCCTCGGCGCGGCTCAGGAGGAGCAGCGCCTCCATGGCCTCGGCGTCCGTGACCGGCCGGTACTCGGCGCGGCCGATCGACGCGAGCCACGAGTGCTCCGGGCCGACGCCCGGGTAGTCCAGGCCGGCGCTGATGGAGTGCGACTCGATGGTCTGGCCGTCCTCGTCCTGCAGGAGGTACGAGCGCGCGCCGTGCAGGACGCCCGGGGCTCCCCCGCTGATCGTCGCTGCGTGCCGGCCCGTGTCCACGCCCTCGCCGCCCGCCTCGATGCCCACGAGGCGCACCGGGTCGTCGAGGAAGGCGTGGAAGATCCCCATCGCGTTCGAGCCGCCGCCGACGCAGGCGGTCACGACGTCGGGCAGCGCGCCCGTGAGGTCGAGGACCTGCTGGCGCGCCTCCACGCCGATGATGCGCTGGAAGTCGCGCACCATGGCCGGGAACGGGTGCGGGCCGGCGACCGTGCCGAAGACGTAGTTCGTCGTCTCGACGTTGGTGACCCAGTCCCGCAGCGCCTCGTTGATCGCGTCCTTGAGGGTCCGCGAGCCGGTCTTGACGGGCACCACCTCTGCACCGAGGAGGCGCATGCGCGCGACGTTCAGCGCCTGGCGCCGCGTGTCCTCCTCGCCCATGTAGACGACGCACTCGAGGTCGAAGAGCGCCGCCGCGGTGGCCGTCGCGACGCCGTGCTGACCGGCACCCGTCTCCGCGATGACCCGGGACTTGCCGATGCGCTTGGTGAGCAACGCCTGGCCCAGCACGTTGTTGATCTTGTGCGAGCCCGTGTGGTTGAGGTCCTCGCGCTTGAGGATCACGCGCGCGTCGCCGCAGTGCCGGGCGAACCGCGGTACCTCGGTGATGATGCTCGGCCGGCCCGTGTACGTGCGGTGCAGCCGGGTGAGCTCCGCCGCGAACTCCGGGTCGTGCTTGGACTTCTCGTAGGCGGCCTCGAGGTCGTCCAGCGCCGCGACGAGCGCCTCGGGCATGAAGCGCCCGCCGAACTCGCCGAAGTACGGGCCGGTGCCCGCGGCGTCGCGCAGGGGGTGCGCCCCTGGCTCGGCCCGGTCGGGGTTCGGAGCTCCAGCGGTCACTGACGCACCGCCCGCAGCGACGGGTGCGCGCCCGCGGCGACGAGGTCCGCGACGGCCTGGCGCGGGTTGCCGCCGGTCACCAGGCTCTCGCCCACGAGCACGGCATCCGCGCCGGAGCGGGCGTAGTCCATCACGTCGTGCGGGCCGCGGACGCCGGACTCGGCGATCCGGACCACGCCGTTCGGGATGAGCGGCGCCAGACGGGCGAACGTCGTACGGTCCACGTCGAGCGTCTTGAGGTTGCGCGCGTTGACACCGACGCAGCGCGCGCCGGCATCGAGGGCGCGGGACACCTCGTCCGCATCGTGCACCTCGACCAGGGCCGTCATGCCCAGGGAGTGCACGCGCTCCACCAGCGACTCCAGGACGGTCTGCTCGAGGGCGGCGACGATGAGAAGCACCAGGTCCGCGCCGTGCGCCCGCGCCTCCCACACCTGATAGGGCGTCACGATGAAGTCCTTGCGCAGCACCGGGACGTCCACGGCGGCGCGCACGGCGTCGAGGTCCGCGAGGCTCCCACCGAACCGGCGGCGCTCGGTGAGCACGGAGATCGCTGCGGCGCCGCCCGCCTCGTACTCCCCGGCGAGGCCCGCAGGGTCCTCGATGGGTGCGAGGGAGCCCTTGCTCGGGCTCGAGCGCTTCACCTCAGCGATGACGGCGACCGCCGACTCGTCGTGCAGGCGACCGACGCACTCCTTGGCGCCGGGGACCCGTGCCGCGCGCTCCTTGAGAGCAGCCAGCGGGACGGCAGCCTCACGCTCGGCGAGGTCCTGCCGCACTCCCGCGACGATGTCCTCGAGGACCGACATGAGCCACCTCCCGTTCCCACCCGCCCCCCAGCGGGCCTGGCCCCATGGTAGGCGCCGCGCCGACGGGGCCCGACCACGCCCATCTGCTGGGACCGGCACAGCGCCCCGTCACGGGGGTCCCACCAGGCCGAGTGCATCCCGGAATCGCACAGCCCGGTCCCCCGGGCGGAGCGTCAGGCGCCCAGGTAGGGCTCGAGCGCCGGGAGGTTGCGGAGCAGCGTGAAGAGGGCGAGCACGACGCCGAGCACCACGGCGCCGCGGGCGGTGACGACGGCGAAGGGCCGGCCGAGCCACGCGTGCCGGAGCCACTGCGCCCACAGGGCTGCGAGCACCGGCAGGGCCAGCACGAGCAGGGCGTTCATGCCCCAGGCGGCGACGACGTCGAACGTCATCAGGTCGTGCACGGCGCGCAGACCGCCGCAACCGGGGCACCACAACCCCGTGAGCGCGCGGAACGGGCACGAGCCGTAGCTGCCCGACGCGTGGGGGCTGCGCGCCACGAGCACGCCTCCCGCTGCAAGGACGCCCGCCGCCGTGAGCATCGGAGCCCGCAGCGCGCGCCACCGTGGACCGGCCGGGTACGGCCGGTCCACGTGTGGCGTGCGGGCCTCGACGCTCAGGGGACCTCCTCGTCGCGGGGCGCGGTCAGCTGGTCTCGAAGTCGAAGTCGTAGGTGAGCACGCCGGTGGCCCGCAGGACGAACGAGAGCAACCACAGGGCCACGACGATGCACCCGAGGACGAAGCCGGCCGTGCCCATGCCGCCGTTGTTCGCCTCACCGCGCGCCGCGGCCTGCTGCGACTGGCGGCCCAGGATGATCGCGGCGATGCCCGCAGGGCCGCAGCAGAAGCCCAGGATGCCGAGCACGAGCGCCCACACGCCGAGGCTGTTGCGCTGCGTCCCGCCGCCCCAGGCCGCCTGGTAGCCGGCCTGGCCGGTCCACTGCTCCTGGCCGTAGCCGGGCTGCTGGCCGTACACCGGCGGCTGGCCGTACGCGGGCTGCTGGCCGTATGCCGGCGGCTGCTGACCCCAGCCCTGCTCCTGGCCGCCGTAGGACGGCGGCTGCTGGCCGTACGGGTTGTCCTGGCCGTAGGGGTTGTCCTGCCCGTAAGGGTTCGGGTCGGAGGGCGGCGTACTCATCGGTGCTCCTTCGCGTGGGGTCCCGGGCCCCAGCAGGCCCGGTCGTGGGGGGGACGCCAAGGCGTCAGGCGATGTCTCGTCCCGCTGCGTCGTCGGTCCGGTGAGGCCCGGACGGCTCGGACTGGCCGTGGCCGAGCGACTTGAGCACGCGGCCGACGACGGCCGCCACGACGACGATCCCGAGGCCGGTCCAGAACAGCCACATCTGGCTCGCGAGGACACCCGCGGCGGACACGACCGCGCCGAGCATCACCAACGAGACGGTGACCCAGGCGGCGAGCGTGTGGCCGTGGTTGGTCGGCGGCGCCGACTCGGGGAGGTGCGCCTTCTCGGTGTGGTCGAGCGGCTGGTCGGCCATTCGCACCTGCCTTTCGTGAGGTTGGGGGAACCTTAGCGAACCGGCCCCGTGGGCGGAGGTTCATCCTGCACACCGCGCCGTGCGGAGCCCCAGGGGTCCGTCCGGTCCGACGGATCGGACGGGTCGGTCCCCCGGGTCAGGGCGTCCCAGTCATCCGTGGGAACGGCTCGGGCCGACGTCGGCGCCTCGTGGCGGGTGCCGACGTGCCAGTGTCGCGACGCGAGGGCCGCCCCCACGCCCGCGCCCACCGCAGCGAGGCCGACGAGCAGGCCGGCCCAGGGCGCCCACGTGAGACCGACACCCTCGACGACGCCGCCGACGCCGACGTCGTGCGCCGCGCCCGCGCGTGCCACGTCCGCCGGCCCGGTGACCACCACGACGCTCCCGACCACCGCGAGCACTCCCCCGAGGACGACGGCGCCTGCCGCGACGAGCGCCGCCACCCGCCGGGCCATCGCGAGGGCGAGTGCTGCCGCGCCGACGATGAGCCCGGCGGCCTGGACGGCCGGTGCGGCCCGGCTCCCCGGGACCTCGACGACGACGGCGTCCAGCGCCGTCCACGTCGTCGCGGTGACCCACGTCGCGGAACCCGTCGCGAGCAGCACGACACCGAGCACGAGCAGTGCCAGGACCACGGCCCGCCGGCGGGGCCGGGAGCGCAGACCCATCAGGAGCCTGCGGGCCGCAGCCGCGACGCGATCTGCACCGCCCGCACCGCGGCCGCCGCCTTGTTGCGCGACTCGGCGTACTCCAGGGCCTCGACCGAGTCCGCGACGATCCCGCCGCCGGCCTGCACGCTCGCCCGCCCGCGCCGGATGAGCGCCGTGCGGATCGCGATCGCCATGTCCATGTTCCCGGCGAAGTCGAAGTACCCCACGGTGCCGCCGTAGATGCCGCGCCGGGCCGGCTCGAGCTCGTCGATCAGGGCGATCGCCCGCGGCTTGGGTGCGCCCGAGAGCGTGCCGGCCGGGAACGTCGCCATGAGCGTGCCGAGCGCCGTGGCATCCGCCCGCAGGCGGCCGACCACCGTCGAGCAGATGTGCATGATGTGGCTGAACCGCCGCACGGCCATGAACTCCACGACCTCGACGCTCGTCGGGACGCAGACCTTCACGAGGTCGTTGCGCGAGAGGTCGACGAGCATGACGTGCTCGGCGCGCTCCTTCGGGTCGGCGAGCAGCTCCGTCACGAGTGCCGCGTCGGCCTCGGGCGTGGCGCCGCGCGGGCGCGACCCTGCGATCGGGAACGTGGTGACGTGGCCGTCGGTCACCTTGACCAGGGTCTCAGGGCTCGAGCCGACCACGGTGAACGGGTCGCCGCCCGGGTCCTGCAGCACCATGCAGTACATGTACGGGCTCGGGTTGATGGTGCGCAGCACGCGGTAGACGTCCAGCGGGTCCGCCGGGCAGTCCAGGTCCAGACGCTGGGAGATGACGACCTGGAACACCTCGCCGTCGCGGATCGCCTCCTTGCCGCGCCGGACCGCCTCCTCGAAGTCCGCCCGGGACGTGCGGAACTCGAGCTCCGGCTCGGCGCCGCCGCCGAGCACCCCGGGTGTCGCGGTCGACGCGCGGCCGAGCGCCGCCTGCATCGCGTCGAGGCGTGCGACGGCGTCGGTGTGAGCCTCGTCGACCCGCTCGTCCGTGGCGTCGAAGTTGATCGCGTTGGCCACGAGCCACACGGTGCCGTCGACGTGGTCGACGACCGCCAGGTCCGCCGCGAGGCACAGGGAGACCTCGGGCACGTCGAGCTCGTCCGGCGCGAGCGCCGGAAGCGTCGGCTCCCAGTGCCGCACGACGTCCCAGCCGAGCGCGCCCACCAGGCCGCCCGTGAGCGGCGGCAGCCCCGGCACGGCCGGCGTGCGCAGCGCCTCGAGCGTCGCACCGAGCACCTCGAGGACGTCGCCCTCCTGCGGCACACCCGCCGGAACGTCGCCGAGCCACACGGCCCGCCCCTCGCGCACGGTGAGGGTCGCCCGCGCGTTCACGCCGACGAAGGAGTAGCGGGCCCAGGTGCCGTCCACCTCGGCGGACTCGAGGATGAACGTCCCCGGGCGGCCCTGCGCCAGCGTGCGGTAGAGCCCGACCGGCGTGACCTCGTCGGCCAGCAGGCGGCGGACCACGGGAATGACGCGCCGGTGCTCGGCAGCCAGGTCCCGGAACACTTCCAGCCTCGGCCACGTCTCGCCCCACGGGAGCGACTCCGGGCCCGTGAGCGCCTGCGGTGCGGCTCCGGGCGCCGTCATGCCGACTCCTCCGGCACCGTCCCGGCGCCGACGACGGCGCCGAGCGACCCGCCCGCATCGAAGCAGCTCCGCGTGCCCGTGTGGCACGCCGCGCCGACCTGCTCGACCTGCACGAGGACGGCGTCGCCGTCGCAGTCGAGGTGCACCGACCGGACGTGCTGCACGTGACCGGACGTGTCGCCCTTGCGCCAGTACTCCTGGCGCGACCGGCTCCAGAAGGTCACGCGGCCCGTCGTGAGGGTGCGGTGCAGGGCCTCGTCGTCCATCCAGCCGACCATGAGCACCTCACGGGTCCCGTGGTCCTGGACGACGGCGCAGACCAGGCCGGTCGCGTCGCGCTTGAGGCGCGCGGCGACCGCCGGGTCGAGGGGCTGGTTCGTCGGCACGCGCCGATCCTGCCACGGGCCGGCGCGGACCGGCGTGCCCATTCCGTGGCCGCAGGCGTCAGCGCGTCTGGGCCAGCCAGGCGGCGTGCATCGCCGCGTAGGGCCCGTCCTGGGCGAGGAGCTCGGAGTGCGCGCCCACCTGGACGAGCCGGCCCTCCTCGACGACCACGACGACGTCGGCCGCCTCCGCGGTCGAGAGCCGGTGCGCGATCGTGACGGTCGTGCGGCCCGCCGTGAGCTGATCCAGCGCGCGTGCGATCCGCACCTCGGTCGCGGGGTCGACGGCGCTGGTCGCCTCGTCGAGGACCAGCACGTCCGCGCCCGCGACGTGCGCGCGGGCCAGGGCGACGAGCTGCCGCTCCCCCGCGCTCAGCCGCTCACCACGCTGGCCGACCTCCGTCGCGACCCCGTCGGGCAGGTCCGCGAGCCAGTCGGCGAGGCCGAGCTCGGCGAACACGGCGGCCACGCGCTCGTCGGACGCGTCGTCGTCCCGGACGCCGTACGCGACGTTCGCGGCGACGGTGCCCTCGAAGAGGAAGCCCTCCTGGGGCACGAGGACGACGCGCGCCCGGAGGTCTGCGAGCGGGATCTCGCGCAGGTCGACGCCGTCCAGCAGCACCTGGCCCTCGCGCGGGTCCACGAGCCGCGTCACGAGCCGGGCCATCGTCGTCTTGCCCGAGCCCGTCGCACCGACGACCGCGACCTTCGCGTGGGCGGGGACCACGAGGTCGACGTCGGCGAGGACGACGGGGCCGCCCGGGTAGGCGAAGGAGACCCCGCGCAGCTCGAGACGCCCCGGGCCGCGGGGCGACCGGACGCCGCCGCCGGGCGGGTCCGTGATCTCCGCCGGGGTGTCGATGACGCCGAGCACGCGCCGCCACCCCGCGAGCGCGTTCTGGAGCTCGTTGAGGATCTCCGTCGCCATCTGCACCGGGCCGGTGAAGAGCTGCACCAGGAAGATGAAGGCGAGCAGGCGACCGGCGGTGATCCGGTCGTCCACGCCCAGCAGCGTGCCGACGACGACGACCGCGGCCAGCACGAGGTTCGCCACCAGCACGCCGGAGGAGAACACCGTCGCGACCCGCGTCTGCGCGGCGACCTGTGCGTCACGGGTCTCGCGGACCGCGGCCTCGACGCGCCGCTCGGTCCGCTCGCCGACGCCGTACGCGCGGATCGTCTCGGCGCCCACGACGGCCTCCGAGATGGCCCCGAGCATCGCGCCGGTCTTGGCCCGCACGCGTGCGTACGCCGCGCTGACCCGCGTCTGCGCGGGCCGGAGCACCAGCACGAGCGGCACGAACGAGACCCAGACGACGATCGCCAGCGGCCAGGAGTAGACGACCATGAGCGCGGTCGCCACGGAGATCTGCAGGACGGACACGAGCAGCATCAGCCCGCCCCACTGCACGAACAGCGAGATCGTGTCGACGTCGCCGGTGACGCGCGAGACGAGGCTCCCTCGCCGCTCGGTCGACTGCGTCGCCACCGAGAGTTCGTGCACCCGGCGGAACGCTGCGACGCGCAGCTGGGCCAGGCCGGCCTCGCTGCGACGGAAGAGCCGCACGTTGACGACCGTCGTGCACACGCCTGCCCCGACGAGCCCGAGCGCCGCGAGCCCCACGAGGAGCCAGACCCGGCCCAGCTGCGGGCCGCCCGGCGAGAGGATCCCCGTGTCGATCGTCTGCTGGACGGCGATGGGCACGACGACGCGCCCGGCGGCAGCGAGGACGGCCAGGATCAGCGTGACGCCCAGGCCTTGCCCGATCTGCGGCGAGACCTCCAGGCCGCGCCGCAGGGTCGCCCAGGTGCCCAGCGTGCTCGTCGTCTCGAGCCGGACGTCGGACCGTGGCTCGCTCATCGGCCCTCCCCCGCCTCGGCAGGCTGCAGCTCGTCCGGCTCGGCTTCGTCGGGGCCCTCGTCATCCGGCCCGTCATCCAGCCCGTCCTCGCTGTCGGCCTCGGCGGCGCGGCGCTCGGACTCGCGCTGGTAGGCGGTCGCGAGCTCGACGTAGCCGGGGTCGCGCGCCATCAGGTCGGCGTGCGGGCCGCGGTCGACGACGCGACCTCCCGCGAGGTGGACGACCTCGTCGGCCAGGAGGACGGAGGACATCCGGTAGGCGACGAGCAGCACCGTCGGCCCCCGGCCGGGGCCCCACATGGAGCCGAGCCCCCGCAGGATCTGCTGCTCGATGCGCGGGTCGACCGCCGAGGTCGCGTCGTCGAGCACGAGGAGGCGCGGCCGGCGGACGAGCGCGCGGGCGATCGCGAGCCGCTGCCGCTGGCCTCCCGACAGGTTCGCCCCGCGTTCGCCGAGCGGCGCGTCCAACCCACCGGGCAGGTCCCGGACGACACGGTCGAGCCGGGCGAGCGCGAGGGCCGCCCACACCGTGTCGTCGTCGGGCGCCGACGGGTCGCCCACGTCCGCGAGCGTCACGTTCGCGCGCACCGTGTCCTCGAAGAGGAAGGTCTGCTGCGCGACGAAGGCCACCTGAGCGGCGACCGCAGCGGGGTCCAGGTCCCGCAGGTCCAGCCCGTCGAGCAGGACCTCGCCGCGGCTCGGGTCCCGCAGGCGCGGGAGCAGGCCCGCGAGCGTGCTCTTGCCCGATCCGGTCGGCCCGACGAGCGCGACCGTGCGCCCCGGTGCCAGCTCGAGGTCGATGCCCGCGAGCAGCTCGGCCTCGCCGTCGGGCGTCGGCACGGCGACGTGCACGTCGCTCAGCTGCACCGCGACACCCGCGCCGACGTGCGGCAGCGGCGTCGTGCCGCGGGGCATGTCGCCGGTCGCGTCGAGCACGCGGGCGATGCGGTCGTACCCCACGAGGGCACGCGGCAGCTCCCCGAGGACCCAGCCGAACGCCCGCACGGGCACCGCCATGAGAGTCAGGAGGAACCCGGCGGACACGATGTCGCCGGTCTCGACGGCACCGGCCGCGGCCCGGTGCGCACCGACGAGGAGCACCGCGAGCGTCCCCGCGCTCGGCAGCAGCTCGATCACCGGGTCGAACACCGCACGCACCTGGCCGACGCGGACCTGCGCCGCACGCAGGCGGTCCGCCTCGGTCGCGAACCGGGCCGACTCCCGCGTCTCCGTACCCAGGGCCTTGACCAGGAGCGCCGCCTCGAAGCTCTCGTGCGCGACGTCGGCGACCGACGCGCGGAGCTGCTGCGCGCGTGTCGCCGCCGGCGTCATCCGGCGCTGGAACACGACGTTCGCAAGCACCGCGAGAGGTAGCACGGTCAAGGCGGTGACCGCGATCCACACGTCCGTCGTGAAGAGCGAGACCGCTGCGACCGCGATCATCACCACGACGCCGAGCGCGAACGGCAGCGGGTTGAAGACGCCGGTGGCAGCCTCGACATCGCTGCTCGCGTTGGCCAGCAGCTGGCCGGTCGGGTGCGTGCGGTGCCACGCCAGGGGCAGGCGCAGGTACTGGCGCGTGACCCCGCGGCGGTGGTCCGCGCCGATGTCGGCGTACCCGATGCCCGCGAAGATCCGTCGGCCCGCAACCCCGAGAGCAAGGACGACGGCGACCCCGGCGAGCACGAGCCCGGCCGTCCAGATCGACGCGCGTGCGTCGGCGTCGCCCTCGAGGGCCGGGACGACGACGCGGTCCGTCACCGCACCGAGCACGCGGCTGACGCCGACCGTGGCCGCCCCGAACACGGCGGACAGGCCCACCGCGAGGACGTACGTGCGCGGGTGCGAGGCCATCCCCCGCCACATGAGCTGGACGGACCGCCGGACGACTCCGCCGCTGAGTGCGGCGGGGCGGGCGGTCACGGGCACGCTCGAACTCCTTCTGCACGGGGATGGCTCAGCATCTCACGGCCCCCCGACAGGCTTCGCGGCGACGCCGGGACGCCCCTGATCCGACCCGCCTGCCCCTCAGCGGACCTCGACGCCCGCCGCCCGAAGGTGGTCCTTGACCTGCCCGATCGTCAGCGTGCCGAAGTGGAACACGCTGGCCGCCAGGACGGCGTCGGCCCCCGCCCGGACCGCCTCGAGGAAGTGCTCGGGCGTGCCCGCTCCCCCGCTGGCGATGAGGGGCACCGAGACGGCGTCCCGCACGGTCGCGAGCATCTCCAGATCGAAGCCGCCGGTCGTGCCGTCCGCGTCCATCGAGTTGAGCAGGACCTCGCCCGCGCCCAGCTCGACGGCCCGGCGCGCCCAGCCGACGGCGTCGATCCCGGTGCCGCGCCGGCCCCCGTGTGTCGTCACCTCGTAGCCCGACGGCGTCGGAGGTCCGTCGACGACGCGGCGCGCATCGACGGAGAGCACGAGCACCTGGCTACCGAAGCGCTCGGCGATCTCCGAGACCAGCTCGGGGCGCGCAATCGCCGCGGTGTTGACGCCGACCTTGTCCGCGCCCGCCCGCAGGAGCTTGTCCACGTCCTCGACCGACCGGACCCCGCCGCCGACGGTCAGGGGGACGAAGACCTCCTGCGCCGTGCGGTCGACGACGTCGAACGTCGTCTCGCGCGCCGATGATGACGCCGAGACGTCCAGGAAGGTGATCTCGTCCGCGCCCTCGGCGTCGTACCGGCGAGCCAGCTCGACCGGGTCCCCGGCATCCCGCAGGCCCCGGAAGTGCACGCCCTTGACGACCCGCCCGGCGTCGACGTCGAGGCACGGGATGACGCGGATCGCGGTCACGACGTCACCTCCGGGCCGCCGACGGCGGAGAGGATGTCGACCACGTACACGAGGGTCTCCTCCGCGAGCTCGTTGGGCGTGCCGCCGTAGGCCATCGACGGCGGGACGACGAGCATCACCTGACTGCCGACAGGCTGCTCGATCAAGCCGACGTCCCAGCCCTCCAGCACGGACTGGACGCCGATGGGGAACGACACCGGCAGCTCGCCGGCATCCCAGCTCGACTCGAACACCGAGCCGTTCGACCAGGTCACGCCCACGTACTGGACGGTGATGACCTGGCCCGCGGACACCTGCGGCCCGATGCCGCGGATCAGCGGCACCACCACCAGGTCGGCCGGCGGCGGCGTCTCCGGCGGGATCGTCACGACCGGCGTGCCGTCGTCGCCGCGCTCCACGGTCGGCAGCCCCTCGCGCGGGTCGAGGATCTCGCCGTCGGCGCGCGTGGGCAGGATGTCGAACACCGCGACGGTGCCGGCCGCCTGCCCCTCGGACGCCGGCACGACGTGCAGGATCCGCGACCCCACGTGCTGACCGAGGAGGGCGCGGTAGATCTCGACGCCGATGGACTCCTCGCTCAGCTCGTAGGCCCGCGGCTCGCTGGAGTAGGTCTCGTTGATCAGGCTCGCGTCCGCGGCCGACACGGCATAGAAGTTCAGAAGCACCGGGTCCCCGTCGGACAGCGTCGGCCCCGTGCCCTCGGCCACGACCTCCACGCTCGGCTCGGTGACGGCCAGCGGCGCCTCGAACTGCAGCTCGGGCTGACCGCCCAGCTCGCCGGTCACCACCACCTGGGGGGTGGGCTCCGCCTCGTCGGTGCACGCGGCGGTGCCCGCGGCCATGGCGAGCGCGAGCACGACGCCCACGGCCCGTCGCGCGCGAGGCGCCGTGCGTGCGGCCGGACGCCCGGCCCTGCTGGCGGCCAGCTGCCGCCCGGTCCGCGAGGTCACAGGGTCTCCAGGAGTCGGTCGACGCGCTCGTCGACGTTACGGAAGGGGTCCTTGCACAGCACCGTGCGCTGCGCCTGGTCGTTGAGCTTGAGGTGCACCCAGTCCACCGTGTAGTCCCGGCGGGCCTCCTGCGCGCGGCGGACGAAGTCGCCGCGGAGCTTGGCGCGCGTCGTCTGGGGCGGCAGCGCGGTGGCCTCGAACACGTCGAGGTCCGACACGACGCGGCGCACCATCCCGCGGGCCGCAAGGAGGTTGTACAGGCCCTCGGTGCGCGAGATGTCGTGGTAGGCGAGGTCCAGGCGTGCGATGCGCGGGTCCTCCAGGGACAGACCGTGCTTGGCGCGGTAGCGGTCGATGAGGCGCGCCTTGATCACCCAGTCGAGCTCGGTCTCGACCAGGGCGAGGTCGCGCGAGCGGACCGCTCGCAGCCCCCGTTCCCACAGCTCGAGGACCTGGGCCATGACCGGTGTGACGTCCAGGTGCGCCGAGACCCACGACTGCACCCAGGCGAGGTACTCCTCCTGGATGTCGAGCGCGTTCGCCGTCCGGCCCGACGCGAGCGTGACCGTCGCGCGCCCCGAGGTGTCGTGGCTGATCTCCCGGATCGCGCGCATCGGGTTCTCGAGCGTGAGGTCGCGCAGCGGCACCCCGGCCTCGACGAGCCGCAGGACCAGGTCCGTGGCCCCGACCTTGAGAAGCGTCGTCGGCTCGGCCATCGAGGAGTCACCGACGATGACGTGCAGGCGCCGGTAGTGCTCCGCGTCCGCGTGCGGCTCGTCCCGGGTGTTGATGATGGGCCGCGACCGGGTCGTGGCGCTCGACACCGACTCCCAGATGTGGTCGGCGCGCTGGGACAGGCAGTAGACCGAGCCGCGCGGCGTGGGGAGCACCTTGCCCGCGCCGGTGAGGACCTGCCGCGTGATGAGGAACGGCACGAGCACGTCGGCAAGGCGGCCGAAGTCCCCCTGCCGGCGCACGAGGTAGTTCTCGTGGCAGCCGTAGGAGTTGCCGGCCGAGTCGGTGTTGTTCTTGAACAGGTGGATGGTGCCGGGGACACCCTCGTGCACGAGGCGCTGCTGCGCGTCCGCGACGAGCCCCTCGAGCACGCGCTCCCCCGCACGGTCGTGCGCGACCAGCTGCGGGACCGCGTCGCACTCCGCGGTCGCGTACTCCGGGTGCGAGCCGACGTCGAGGTACAGCCGCGAGCCGTTGCGCAGGAATACGTTCGACGAGCGGCCCCACGCGACGACCTTGCGGAACAGGTACCGCGCCACCTCGTCGGCCGAGAGCCCGCGACCGCCGTCGACGGCGCAGGTCACGCCGTACTCGGTCTCGAGCCCGAAGATCCGCCGATCCACGCCCGTCAGCCCTGCTCGGGCGACGGCTCCGGGGCGTCACCGGTCGGGCCGTCCGCGCCGGACTCGACGTCGTCCCGCCCCAGCAGGTCCGCGAGCTGCGGCGCGGCGAGGCGGCGGAAGGCGCGGCGGGGCCGGGTGCGGTCCAGGACAGCGACCTCGAGCTGCCCGGGCGCGAGCTCCCGGTCCTCGCCCTCGGGCTGGGCGCCGAGCACGCCGACGGCGAGCTGGACGGCCTCGGCGAGGTTCATCCCCGGGCGCCAGAGCTCGGCGACCCGCTCGGACAGGTGCTCGGCCTGCCCGCCCATGACGACGTGCCCGCGCTCGTCGGCGACCGAGCCGTCGTAGGACAGCCGGTAGATCTGGTCCTCGGCGGGCGTCGCTGCGACCTCCGCGACGACCAGCTCGACCTCGAGCGGCTTGGACTCCGTGGTGAACACGGTGCCGAGCGTCTGGGCGTAGGCGTTGGCGAGAGCCCGGGCGCTCACGTCGGCGCGGTCGTAGGAGTAGCCGCGCAGGTCCGCGTAGCGCACCCCGGCGACGCGCAGGTTCTCGAACTCGTTGTACTTGCCGACGGCCGCGAAGGCGATCCGGTCGTAGATCTCGGAGATCTTGTGCAACGCACGGGACGGGTTCTCGGTCGCGAAGGCGATCCCGTCGTCGTACTGCACGACGACGACCGACCGGCCGCGCGCGATGCCCTTGCGCGCGTAGTCCGCGCGGTCCTTCATGAGCTGCTCGGGCGAGACGTAGAAGGGCATCGTCATGCGAGCTCACCCCCCATCGGGTCCGTCGCGCGGCGGCCGTCCTCGATGCCCGCCGAGACCTCGGCGAGCGTCGTCGCCGGCACCCGCAGGTAGCCCGCGGCCGTCACGGTCGCGACCGTCGGCCAGATCCGCCGCGTCGCGTCCGGGCCGCCGGTCGCGGAGTCGTCGTCCGCCGCGTCGACCAGGGCGTGCACCGCGACGCGCACCGCGTCGTCGACGCCGAGGCCCGGCTTCCAGAGCTTCTTCAGCGAGCCGCGAGCGAAGACCGAGCCCGACCCGACGGCGTGGAAGTCGGCCTCCTCGTAGCGGCCGCCCGTCACGTCGTAGGAGAAGATGCGACCCGTCGTCCGCTCGAGGTCGTAGCCGCCGAACAGCGGGACGACGGCGAGGCCCTGCATCGCGAGGCCGAGGTTGCCCCGGATCATCGTCGCGAGCCGGTTGGCCTTGCCGTCGAGCGACAGGAGCGTGCCCTCGATCTTCTCGTAGTGCTCGAGCTCGAGCTGGAACAGCCGGACGAGCTCGAGCGCGAGCCCGGCCGTCCCGGCGATGCCCACGGCCGAGTACTCGTCCGCCGGGAAGACCTTCTCGATGTGCCGGCTGGCGATCATCGCGCCCGCGGTGGCGCGCCGGTCGCCGGCCATGACGATGCCGCCGTCGAACGCCAGCGCGACGATGGTCGTCGCGTGCGGAGCGCCGGGCGCCTGACCGGCCGGGAGTGCGCGGCCCGTCGGCAGGAGCGTCGGGTCGTGGCTGGCCAGGAAGTCGATGAAGGACGACGTCCCGGGCGTCATGAACGACGCCGGGAGGCGCCCGAGCCCGTCAGACGACACTCACTGCCCGCCCTTCTGCACGAAGCCACGCACGAACGACTCCGCGTTCGACTCGAGGACCTCGTCGATCTCCTCGAGGAGCGCGTCGACCTCGGCGTCACGGGCCTGCGGGGCTGAGGGGGCGACGGGCGCCGGCTCGTCCGCGGGCTCCGCGGCCTCGTCGTGGTGCCTGCGCTGGTCCTGGGCCATGAGCGTCTCCCCTCGTCGCAGTGACACTGTGATCCTAGGCGGCGCGACCGACGCGCGGCGCAGCGAGTCCGGCGCGCGGGACGCGCGTCACCCCCCGGCGAGGCGTTCCACGAGCGCGCGCGCGTCCGGGCAGGCGTCGAGCAGGTCGCCGACATGGGCCCGCGTGCCCCGCCACGGGTCACGCAGCGGGATGCGGCGCAGCGACGCCAGGGAGGGCACATCGAGCACGACGGAGTCCCAGCTGGCGGCACGCACCTGGTCGCCGAACCGGCGGACCACGGACCCGCGGAAGAAGGCGCGCGTGTCCTCGGGTGGTTCCTCGACGGCGGCCACGACCTCCTCGTCCGTGACGAGCCGCTCGACGCCACCCGCGGCGGCGAGGCGGTGGTAGATCCCGCGCTCGGGGCGCACGTCGGACCACTGGATGTCCATCGCGGCCAGACGGGGGTGGTCCCAGGCGAGCTGGTCGCGGGTCCGCAGGCCGTCGAGCAGGCGCAGCTTGGCGACCCACTCGACCTCGCGCGCACACAGCGCCGGGTCCACCGCGAGCCGGTCCAGCACGCTGCCCCAGCGGTCCAGCACGTCGGCCGTGGCGTCGTCGGGCCCGGTGCCGGTCGCGGCGAGCGCCCGGCGGACGACGGCGAGGTAGGCCCGCTGCACCTCGATCGCGGTCAGGCGGCGGCCGTCGGCGAGCTCGAGGCGCGCGGTGAGCGTCAGGTCCCGGCTGACCTGCTGCACCGCGCCCACGGGGTCCGCGAGCCGCAGGGCCGCCACCTCCTCGAGGAGCCCGTGCCGCGCCGCGCTCTCGATGAGCCACAGGACGGTGCACGTCGTCCCGACGCGCAGGTAGGTCGCGACCTCCAGCAGCGTGGCGTCGCCCAGGATGAGGTGCAGGCGCCGCCACCGCGTCCGGTCGGCGTGCGGTTCGTCGCGCGTGTTGACGATGGGCCGGCGCAGCGTCGTCTCGAGACCGACCTCGGCCTCGATGTAGTCGGCCCGCTGGGAGATCTGGAAGCCGGGGACCTGGCCTGTCGGCCCGATGCCGACCCGCCCGGCCCCGGCGAAGACCTGCCGCGTGACGAGGAACGGCGTCAGGTACGTGACCAGGTCCTCGAACGGCACCGCACGGTCGACCAGGTAGTTCTCGTGCGTGCCGTACGAGGCGCCCTTGCCGTCGACGTTGTTCTTGTAGAGCACCACGTCGGGCATCGCGGGGTTGGCGGCGAGCGCGCGCGCCGCCCGGAGCATCACGAGCTCGCCGGCCTTGTCCCACCGGACCACGTCGTGCGGGTTGGTGACCTCGGGCGAGGAGTACTCCGGGTGCGCGTGGTCGACGTACAGCCGCGCGCCGTTCGTGAGGATGGTCGTGGCCGCCCCCGGGTCCTCGTACTCCTCGGCGTCGGGCCGGTCGACGTCCGCCGGGGCGTCCAGGGCCCCCGGCCCCGCCGGCGCGGGCCGTGTCGGGTCGTCGGTGAGCAGCGACGGGTGCACGCCGCTGCGGTCGACCCGGAAGCCACGCGCGTCGGCCAGCGGGTCCTCGTCGGCGTAGTCCCAGCGGGCGTGGGTGCTCGGCGACGTCAACGCGGTGTACGCCGCGACGACGTGCGCCGACAGGAGCATCGGGTTGGCACCCGGGCGACCGGGCTGCACCAGGCCGTACTCGGTCTCGATCCCCATCACCCGGCGCACGCTCACCCGGTCAGGGTAGTCGGCGGCGCGCCCCCGATCGCCCGGCCGGAGGTGCCGTGGCGACGGTCAGAGGTACTGGCCGGTGGGCGTGACGGTCTCGATCGTCCGTCCGCTCTCCTTGCCTCCCTTGCCCTGCACGATCGTGCGGATGAACACGATGCGCTCGCCCTTCTTGCCGGAGATGCGCGCCCAGTCGTCGGGGTTCGTCGTGTTCGGCAGGTCCTCGTTCTCCTTGAACTCGGCCACGCACCCGGCGAGCAGGTGGTCGACACGGATGCCGCGCCGACCGGTCGCGAGGAAGTCCTTGATCGCGGACTTCTTCGCGCGGTCGACGATGTTCTGGATCATCGCACCCGACGAGAAGTCCTTGAAGTACAGGATCTCCTTGTCCCCGGAGGCGTAGGTGACCTCGAGGAACTCGTTCGCCTCACTCTCGGTGTACATCTGCTCGACCGCCTGGACGATCATCGCGTCCACCGCGGCCCGGGGGTCGCCGTGCTCCGCGAGGTCGTCGTCGTGCAGCGGCAGGTCCGCCGTCAGGTACTTGGCGAAGATCTCGCGCGCCGCCTCGGCGTCGGGACGCTCGATCTTGATCTTCACGTCGAGCCGGCCGGGCCTCAGGATCGCGGGGTCGATCATGTCCTCGCGGTTCGACGCGCCGATGACGATGACGTTGTCGAGGCGCTCGACGCCGTCGATCTCGCTGAGCAGCTGAGGGACGATCGTCGTCTCGACGTCGCTCGAGATGCCCGTGCCGCGGGTGCGGAACAGCGACTCCATCTCGTCGAAGAAGACGACGACCGGGTGCCCCTGGGTCGCCTTCTCCCGTGCGCGGGCGAAGATCAGCCGGATGTGCCGCTCCGTCTCCCCCACGTACTTGTTGAGCAGCTCGGGGCCCTTGACGTTGAGGAAGTAGCTGCGCGCCGGCACGCCCTCCGCGTCGACCCCGCGCATCTGCGCGAGCGAGTGCGCTACGGCCTTCGCGATGAGCGTCTTGCCGCACCCGGGCGGGCCGTAGAGCAGCACACCCTTGGGCGGGCGCAGGCCGTGCTCGCGGAACAGCTCGGGGTGCGCGAACGGCAGCTCGACGGCGTCGCGGATCTGCTCGATCTGCGAGCCCAGGCCGCCGATGTCGGTGTACTCGACGTCCGGGACCTCCTCGAGGATCAGCTCCTCGACCTCCGAGCGCGGGACCTTCTCGAAGACGAAGCCGCTGCGCGTCTCGACCGTCAGGGCGTCGCCGACGCGGACGGGCGCCGTGCGCAGCTGCCCGGCGAGGCGGACGACGCGCTCCTCGTCCGCGCGCCCGACGACGAGCGCACGGTCCTCGCCGATCAGCTCCTTGACCGTGACGATCTCGCCGACCGACTCGTACCGCCCGGCCTCCACGAGTGCCAGGGCCTCGTTGAGCTTGACCTCCTGGCCCGGCTGCAGCGTGGTCACGTCAACCGTGGGCGCGACCTGTACCTGCATCTTGCGGCCCGCGGAGATGATCTCGGCGGAGCCGTCAGGACGCGCCTCGAGGAAGGTCGCGAAGGTCGCGGGCGGCTTGCCCAGGTCCTCCAGGCGGCGCTGCAGCTCGACGATCTGGTCGCGCGCCTGGCGCAGCGCGTCGGCGAGCCGTTCGTTCTTCGCGGCGAGCGCGGCGGCGTGCCGTGCAGCCTCCCCCACCGTCCCGCGTTCCGACTCCGGGTGCTGGCTCATGATCGCCTCCGCTCCACGTCCCGACACCCACGACCCTACGCAGTGGCGTCAAGCCGAATCGGGAGCGTCCGCGGCGGGGCGCGGGGCGGCGTCGTTCCCGGCGACGCCCAGCTGCCGCCGGACACGGCGCAGCTTCTTGTCCGAGACAGGGCGCTCGCCCAGGTCCTCCTCGGCCCACTCGGCCGTGTCGGGGTAGGCGCCCTTCGCGGGCCGACGACGCCGCAGCGGCGGCTCGACGCCCTCGGCCATGCGCCGCGTCGTCAGCAGGAACCCGGTGTGCCCGACCATCCGGTGCTCGGGCCGGACGGCGAGGCCCTCGAGGTGCCAGCCGCGGACCATCGACTCCCACGCCTGCGGCTCGGTGAACCGGCCGTCGTCGCGCACGTCCTCCGCGAGGCGCGAGAGCTGGGTGGTCGTCGCGACGTACGCGACGAGCACGCCGCCGGGTGCGAGCGCGTCGGCGACGACCGCGAGGTTCTCCCAGGGCGCGAGCATGTCGAGGACCACGCGGTCGACGCTGCCGCGCGCCTCCGCCACGGGCAGGACGTCGGCGAGGTCCCCCACGGACAGGGTCCAGGCGGGGTGGGGCCCGTCGAAGAACGACTCGACGTTGCCGCGCGCGACGTCCGCGAAGTCGGACCGGCGCTCGATCGAGTGCACGCGGCCGGCGTCGCCGACGGCCCGCAGCAGGGACATGGTCAGAGCGCCGGAGCCGACGCCCGCCTCGATCACTCGCGCGCCCGGGTAGATGTCCGCCATGGCGACGATCTGGCCGGCGTCCTTGGGGTAGACGACGGCCGCGCCGCGGGGCATGGACAGGACGAAGTCGCTCAGCAGGGGCCGCAGCGCCAGGTACGCGACGCCGCCCGTGCTCACGACGACGCTGCCCTCCGGCTGCCCGATGAGGTCCTCGTGGCGGAAGTAGCCCTTGTGCGTGTGGAAGGAACCGCCGGGCGCCAGGGTGATGGTGTGGAGCCGGCCACGCGGGTCGGTGAGCTGTACGCGGTCGCCGACGCGCAGGGGGCCGCGCCGGGCGGCCGCTCCCGTGGGGCCGGGCGTGCCGTCGGTGCCGGGGGCGTCGGGTGTGGTCACGGTGCCCGAGTCTAGGAGCGCGCGCCGAGGGCCCGGACCACGTCGGAGTACCGGACCAGTGCGCAGGGGCGCCCGTCGGGCCCCACTGCGACGAGCACGGGCGCGTGCCGCGCGGCCTCCTGCACCGCCCGGACCGCCTCGTAGCCGACGACGCCGACGTCCACGACGGCCTCGCCGGGGACGGGCACGAGGACCGCACCGACGGGCGTGGCGGCCCGCGCGCCGGGCGGCACGGCCGCCAGGGCCGCCCGGTCCACGTAGCCGACGACGACGTCGTCCGCCCCGGTCACGACGACGTCGACGTCCGTCGGCAGGTGGTCGAGCGGGCCTGACACGTCGGCCGTCACCGCAGGCTGCGCGACGTCGCGCAGGGCGAACGTCTCGGCGCGCCGCCACACCCCGGCCGATGCCAGGACCCCGGTCGCGCTGGTCCACAGCAGTGCACCGATGGCCGCCGCCCAGATCGCGGTCACGACGGCGGGCCTCGTGCCCTGCAGCAGCGGCACGCCGATGGCGACGAGCGGCAGGCCGATCGCGACGACCCGGCCGCACCACGCTGCGGCGATCGTCCCGGTCGAGCGTCGACCGGTGATCCGCCACACGAGCGCCTCGAACACCCAGCCGCCGTCCATGGGCAGCCCGGGCAGGAGGTTGAAGCCCGCGACCAGCGCGTTCGAGGTGGCGAGCACCGCGAACACCGCGTACAGGGCCGGGTTCCCGCCCACCGTCGTCGTGATCTCGGTGGTGTCGGGCCCGACGCGGAAGACCGCCTCGTACGCGGTCAGCTGCATGCCCACCCACCCGACGAGCGCGAGCGCGACGTTCGCCAGGGGGCCTGCCGCGGCGACGAGGGCGCTGGTGCCGGGCCGCGGCGCGCCGGTCATCTCGGTGTGTCCGCCCACCAGCGTGAGCACGATCTGGTGCACCGCCATTCCCCGGCGCCGCGCGGTCCAGGCGTGCGCGAGCTCGTGGACGAGGACGGACCCCAGGAGCAGGACGCCGAAGCCGGCGCCGACGACGAACGCGCCCACCTGGCCGATGCCCGGCAGGAGAGCCCGGGCCGTCGGGGCGCTGATGGCCGCGAGCACGACGATCGCAAGCAGCCAGCCGGGGCGGGCGATGATCGGGGCGCCCCCGAACCGGCCGAGGACGAAGCCACCCGACCGGCGCGGACGGGGCCGCCCGGGGTCGGGATTCGCGCTCACCGGCCCAGCGTACGGGCGTGTCGGACGGCGGTCGTACGCTCTGGCACGTGACCGACACGACTGCCGACGCCACGCTCGCCCTGGGCCCGGACGCGGAGCCCACGCCGGCGTGCGCCGCCGAGGAGAGCGCCGACGCGCCGCGCCGCCGGTCGCCCGGCCTGTCGCCGTCCCGCGCGAACGACTACATGCAGTGCCCGCTCCTGTTCCGCTTCCGTGTGGTCGACCGGCTCCCCGAGCCGCCCAGTGCCGCCGCGGTGCGCGGGACGCTCGTGCACGCGGTGCTCGAGCGCCTCTTCGACGCCCCTGCCGGGTCGCGCACGCCCGAGGCGGCGCGGGCACTCCTCGAACCCGCGTGGGACGCCATCCTCGAGGAGCGCCCCGAGTGTGCCGAGCTGGTACCGGACGGCGAGCGCGAGGCGTGGTTCGCCCAGGCGGGCGCCCTCCTGCACACCTACTTCACGCTCGAGGATCCGAACCGTCTCGAACCGGCCGAGCGCGAGCTGAGCGTCGCGACGGACCTCGACGGCGAGCTCGAGCTGCGGGGCATCATCGACCGCGTCGACGTCGCACCGAACGGCGCGGTCCGGATCGTCGACTACAAGACTGGCCGCTCCCCCGGCCCGGGCTTCGAGGGCGGCGCCCTCTTCCAGATGCGCTTCTACGCCGCCGTCCTGCGCAGGCTCCGCGGGACGCTCCCGGCGATGCTGCAGCTCGTCTACCTCGGGGACGGAACGGTGCTGCGCCACGTGCCCGACGCCGCCGAGCTCGCCACGACGGAGGCCAAGGTCCGCGCCATCTGGCGCGGGATCCAGACCTCCGCGCGCACGGGCAGCTGGCAGCCGCGCCCCGGCGCCCTGTGCGGTTGGTGCGCGCACCAGTCCCTGTGCCCGGCGTTCGGCGGCACACCGCCCGAGGTGCCGCCCGGCGCCGTCGAGCACGCCCTGGGCGTCACGCCCGAGGGCTGACCAGGTCCACGGTCTCGCCGGCGGCGACGCGGGCGAGGAGGTCGAGCGACAGGCGACCGACGGCGTCGACGCGACTCAGCCCGGGCCGCGGCGCGACGGGCACGATGTGCTGGATGCCGATCGTCCGCGCACCGGAGGCGTACGCCGACGCCACCCCGGGCACCGAGTCCTCCACCGCGACGCACCGGGTGATGTCGACGCCGAGCTCCGCCGCCGCGCGCAGGTACGCCTCGGGGTGCGGCTTGCCCTGCGTCACCTCGTCACCCGCGACGATCGTGGTGAAGGTCCCGGCGGGCGCGCCCGCGGCCACGGCCTCCGCCAGCGAGCGGTAGGACATCGTGACCATCGCGCAGGGCACCTCTGCCGCGCGCAGCTCGGCCAGCAGCTCGAGCACCCCGGGCTGCCACGGCACGTGCCGGCGCAGCCCGGCGAGCACCTCCGAGACGAGCCGGTCCACGATCTCCTCGGCCGGCAGCGCCACGCCCCGACCGCGCAGCACCTCCGCAGCCGTCATCAGGGCCATGCCCACCATCTCGGCGTGCTGGTCGGGAGTGTTGGTCACGCCGAACTCGGCCATGAGCGCGGTCTCCGCAGCCATCCAGCCGGGCTCGGTATCCACGATCGTGCCGTCCATGTCCCACAGCACCGCCTGGGGCAGTGAGGTCCTGCCACTGACGCGGCGAACTGCAGGAACGCCCTGAGGATGGATGGCCAAGGTGAACTCCCGTCGGTTCCATGCACCCGGCTGGTGCACCAGGCGAGGCTAGCCGCACCGAGGTGCGTGCCGGCGGCCTCAGGAGCGGCGCGCAAGGACGCGCGGGACGAGGACCGGCGTCGTGCGCACGTACTCCTCGTAGTCCGCCTGCCCGCCCCAGCGGGCCTCCGCCTTCTTCTCCAGCAGCGGGACACCGCTCACCCGGGTGAGCAGCAGCGTCACGAACACGGGCGACGCGAGCGCCACCCACTGCCAGCCGGTGAGCACCGGAACGGCGACGAGCGCCACGCCGAGCCAGAGCAGGATCTCGCCGAAGTAGTTCGGGTGCCGCGACCGCGACCAGAGGCCGACGGCGATGAAGCGTCCGGCGTTGGCGGGGTCGGCCCGGAACCGGGACTTCTGCAAGTCCGCGACGACCTCGATCGCGAAGCCCGTCAGCCAGACCACGAGCCCGACCACCGCCAGGATGTCGAGGTCCGCCCGACGGGTCGACGTGATGCCGATCCACGCGGCCATCGCCGTGAAGGTCACCCAGAGGCCCTGGACCGTCCAGACGAGCCAGAACCGCGGGAACGAGGGCTTGAGCTCGTCGAAGCGGTCGTCCGCCCCGGCCCGGCGGACCCGCCGGAACAGGAACGGGCCGAGCCGCAGCGCCCACGCCACCACGAGGACGGTCAGGAGCACCGCACGGGCGTCCCGCTCCGGGGTGAGCGCCAGCAGCCCGAGCGTCACGGTGACGTACGTGACGGAGCCGGTGAGGTCGAAGAAGACCTCCGTCTGCCGCAGGTACGCGGGGACGAACGCGATCCACTGCACGACGAAGGCGGCGAGCACCGCGATCGCAAAGAGCGGGAGCGACCCCAGGCGGGCCCCGTGATGGCTCCCGGCGAGCGCCAGGAGCACCCCGAGACCGATGGCGAGCGGGATGCCCACCAGGGCGCGACGTCGTCCTTCGTCCATGTCCACAACTCCTCGTCGTCCGGTGGGCCGCGGGGCCCCGGATCGGGAACACTCAGAGGTCATGGCGGTGTTCCCTCGGTGATCATCGGCCCGAGCGCCCCCGGCGCGCGACCAGGAGAACGGACGACGTTGCGAGAGATCTCCAGCCCGCCCCGGGCCGACCTCACGGGCGTACGCAACACCACCGACCTGCTGGCCGGGCGAGTGGCGCGGCACCCGGACGCCGTCGCCTTCGACGTGCGCGAGGCGCAGGCCCCGGTGACGGGTCCGTGGCGGCCGGTGACCACTGCCGAGTTCGAGTCGCAGGTGCGTGCGATCGCCAAGGGCCTGGTCGCGGCGGGCCTCGCGCCCGGTGCCGCGGTCGCCGTCATGGCGCCGACGCGCTACGAGTGGGCACTGGTCGACATGGCCGTCTGGTACGCGGGCGGCGTCGTCGTCCCGGTGTACGAGACCTCCGCGCAGGTCCAGGTGACGGCCGTCGTGCTGGACGCGGACGTGCGCTTCGCCGTCGGGGGCAGCGGGCACCACGTCGACCTGCTCGAGCACGCCCTCGGCGAGGCCGGGCGTCCTCGCGAGGTGTGGTCGATGGACCCGACACCCGGGCGGGACCTCGCCGCCCTCGAGGCGCTCGGCGCCGACCTTCCCGACCAGGTCGTGGACGAGCGGCGCGCCCACGCGGACCTCGACGACGTCGCGACGATCGTCTACACGTCCGGCACCACCTCTGCGCCGCGCGGGGCACTCATCACCCACCGCAACCTCGTCGGGCAGGTGCTCAGCGTCGCGGCGGCCTACACCGACGTCGTCCGGGAGGGCGGGAGCACCGTCATCTTCCTGCCGCTGGCCCACGTGCTGGCGCGCGGGCTGCAGCTCGTCTGCCTCGCGGGCGGGATGCGGATCGCGCACCTGGGGGACCCGAAGGAGGTCGTGCCTGCCCTGGCGGTCCTTCGGCCGACGTTCCTCGTCGTCGTGCCACGCGTGCTGCAGAAGGTGCACTCCGCCGCCTCCGCCGCGGCCGCGGACAAGCACCTCGGTCGCGTGTGGGCGTCGGCGCAGCGGACCGCCGTGGCATGGGGTCGCCTCGCGGAGGCCCCGGACCCAGGCACCCCGGACGGCCCGGCGCGACCGGGCGTGCTCCTGCGGCTCCGCCACGCAATGTTCGAGCGGCTCTTCTACCGCCGCCTGCGCGCCCGCCTGGGCGGGCGGGTCGACTACCTGCTGTCCGGGGCCGCAGCACTGGACGCCGAGCTCTCGCTGTTCTTTCGCGGCATCGGGGTCCCGGTGATCGAGGGGTACGGCCTGACGGAGACCACCGCGCCGCTCACGGGCAACCTGCCCGGCGACATCCGCGCCGGCACCGTGGGCGTGCCGATGCCGGGGACCACGGTCCGCATCGCCGACGACGGCGAGGTCCTCGCGCGGGGCATCGGCGTCTTCCGCGGCTACCGCAACCCCGAGGCGGACACCGAGGCGTTCGTCGACGGCTTCTTCCGCACAGGGGACCTCGGCTCGCTCGACGACGCCGGACGGCTCACCCTGCACGGCCGCGTCAAGGACGTCATCGTGACGTCGGCGGGCAAGACCGTCTCGCCCGCGGACTGGGAGCGGTACGTCGAGCGCGAGCCGATGGTCGCCCACGCGATGGTCGTCGGCGAGGGCAAGCCGTACCTCGGCGGCGTCGTGCTGCTGGACCCCGAGTCGGTCGCGGCCTGGGCGGAGCGCCACGGCATCGCGGACCTCGGCCCGTTGCAGCTGCCCGCCTCCGGGGCGGCGGTGGAGGTGAGCGACTCACGCCTCGTGGCCGCGATCGGGGCGGTGGTGGCCGCGGCCAACGCCCGCCTGTCCACGCCCGAGCAGGTTCGCAGGTTCGCCCTCGTCCTGGCCGACCTGAGCGAGGCCGGCGGCGTGGTCACCCCGACGATGAAGCTCAAGCGTGCTGCCATCGCCGAGCGCGTCCGGGAGATCGTCGACCGTCTCTACCGCGGGGCGCCCAGCCCGGCCTGACGCAGGCTCGCCCGACCGGCGTGGGGAGGCCGGGTGAACCCACCGCGTGGTCCGCGGCACAACTGTGCGGGTGGAGGGGCATCCGACCCGCCCCCGGTCAGCCGCCGAACCGGATGCCCAGGTCCCGCCCTTCGGCGAGCGGCCCTGATCCGTCCTCCCACATGTTCGTCGTCAGCGGGACGTCGAAGGTGATCGCCTCGGGCTGCGCCACCCGGATCTGGTACCTCGAGCCGCGCCCGTGGTCGAACTGGTTACGGCCGAACCAGTTGCCGCTGAACGTCCCGAAGTGCATCGTCGGGAACTTCGAGGTCGTGAAGAACGCCGAGGCGTACCCGCCGTCGAGCCAGTTGCCCGTGACCACCGCGCCGGATACCGGCGCCGCATTGGGAGTGACCATGAGGGCGGAACCGCGGTTGCGCGCATCGTAGGTCTGGTCACCGGCGTCGGTGGACATGAACGACTCGAGGTTGTTGCCCGTGATCGTGATGTTCGAGCCGCCCTGGATCTGGATGCAGTCGTTGTGCGTCTCGGTGTTGCCGTGGTTCGGGTCGACGGCGAAGAAGCTCATGTCGTGGCACCAGCTGTCCTCGATCACGACGTTGACCGGGCCGCCGTTGTTGCGCACGTTGTGGATCTGGAAGCCGTCCACCACGTTGAAGGTGTCGACACGGCGCGCCGTGTAGTCATGGCCGAACACCCCGTTGAGCCACACCGAGGGATAGTCGGGCACGAGGGTGACGTCCTCGACGAGAAGGTTCGTGCAGGCGCTGTGGTTGCAGGTGACCAGGCCGCGGTTCGCCGTTCCCGGGCCCGAGCCGCGGACGATCGAGTTGCGGATCACGACGTCGGCCGCCTGCACGACGACGAACCCGCGGATGTCCCGGTTCTCGATGACCGTGCCTGCCTCCGTCACGACGATGTCGCCGTCGTGTCGCTGTAGCGCAGTGCCGTCGGGCACCCCGGTGGTGTCCGGGCCCGGCTTGACCGGAGGGACAGGGTCGGAGTCGCCGGGGGCGGGGTCGGAGTCGCCGGCGGGGACGATGTACCCGAAGGGGCTCAGGGTCACATCCGCGGCGGCGAGAGTGGTGCCCAGGGTCACTTGGTCGCCGTTGGGCCCACCGAGCGCCACGAAGGCGGTGTTCTCGGTGATCCTGCCGGGCAGCGGGTCCGCGACGGAGGCGCTCCGGCACTGGTCGAGGACAGCACCTGCCGGACATGCCCACAGGCCGGTGCTGGCCGCTGCTGAGGTCGTCGTGACGATCACCGCAACCGCGGTGGCGTCGGCGGGGACGTTCGGCAGGGTGACGGTGCGCGTGGCGCCGGCGGCGGCCAGCCGCGTGCTCACCGAGCCACTGGCGGGTACGAGCACGGTGCTCGCCCCCTCGGCACCCACCGGCACGAACCAGCCCTGCAGGTCGGCGTTCAGCCGCACGCTCCCCGCGCGGTTGTAGAGCTTCACGCGCCCCGAGGCATCGACGGGCACGACGGCGAGGTTGGAGTGGGTCAGTCGCGGAGCGGTGTGGACCACTGCTGTACGCATGCACCTCGCGGGCGTCTGTGCGGGGTGGCACGCGGAGATGTGGGAGGCGACGGTCGCGGATGAGAACCCGACGTCGATGACCGCCGCACGGGCTCCGGGCGGCGCCGCGGGCAGCTGGACGACGGTGGCCCCCCGGGTTCGGAGAACCTGCCGCGACAGGACGCGCTGGTGCTCGACCGGGACGAACTGCTCCCCCCCGGCGGACGTGACGGGCTGCACGTAGGCCGCAAGGTCCGCCCGGAGCGCGACCTCGCCGGTGGAGTTGCGCAGGACAACCCTTCCGTCGGCCACTGGCGCGGTCACCAGACGGGACACCGGGACGCCCGGCACCGCGACGATCGACGCCTCGCGCGGGCAGGCCGAGGACGGGTCGCAGAAGGTGATCGTCGATCTCGCCGTCGCCTCGGTGACGGTGACGTTCACGAGCACCGCCGTGGCACCGTCCGGGACAGCAGGGACGACGAGCTCCTCGCTCGCACCGGGACCGACGACCGTGTGCTCGAGAAGACGCACCGGCTCCGCCGTCGTGACGACGCTGCCACCGCTGTCCACCGGGGAGATCGTGGCGTTCGGGGTCGTCGCGCCCGAGCTCATCGAACCCGACGTCGTCGACGCGCTCGCCGTGACGCTCGCCGTCGCGGGCGTTGACGGGCTCGCCGCGACCGGCGTCGAGGCGACGGCCAGGCAGAGCACCGCTACCGCCGCCGCACCCGAGAGCCGCGCGGGAAGGGCCGGCCTCGTCATGGCCGGGCGCCCGGCAGTTCTCGTCGCTGCGCTCGTCATCGAACTGGTCTCCTTCATGGCTGGGCCGACTGTGGCGAGGTCGTGGTCGCACAGCTCGACGGGACGGCGGCGCGTCCGTCGAGCCCGCTGCCCGGACGTCAGCCCCGCGACCAGAAAGGTCGAGCGGTCCGCGCCGACCCTGCCACACCGCACGCCGCTGCGTCTCGGATATGGCCGGATTTGCTGCGTTTCGGCGGTGCGCCGCGCCACGCATCTCGACCTGCGGATCCGACGCGACCACGAGCAGACCGCTCGCCAGGGACCACGCCGAAAGGACCGCGTGCGCGCACCGCTCCCCCGGGAGCTCGGCATACGGGGCCTAGGCTGAGGGCATGACGGACGACCTCCCCCGCCCGCTGCGTGGCCCGGTCATGCTCGCCGCCTTCGAGGGCTGGAACGACGCCGGCAGCGCCGCGAGCCAGGCGCTCGTCCACCTACGGGCGGTCTGGGCGGCCGAGCGGATCGACGAGCTAGACCCCGAGGAGTACCACGACTTCCAGGTGAACCGGCCGACGGTCGCCGCCGACAACGGCCGCCGCGTCATCACCTGGCCGACGACGTCGATCTCCGCCGCGACCCTGCCGGGCTCGGGGGGCACCGTGGTCCTCGTCCAGGGCATCGAGCCGTCCATGCGCTGGCGGCGGTTCTGCGCCGAGGTGCTGGACGCCGCCGAGCGGCTCGGCGTGACCACCGTCGTGACACTCGGCGCGCTGCTGGCCGACGTACCGCACACCCGGCCCATCCCCGTCACGGCGACCTCGGACGACCCTGCACTCCAGGACAAGCTCGGGCTGGACGCGAGCACCTACGAGGGCCCGACGGGCATCGTCGGCGTCCTCCAGCACGAGGCGATCCGCCGCGGCCTGCGCGGCCTGTCGGTCTGGGCGGCCGTGCCGCACTACGTCGCGCACCCGCCGTCGCCGAAGGCGACCGTTGCGCTCCTCGTCCGGATCGAGGAGCTCCTGGGTGAGCCCATCCCGCTCGGCGACCTCCCCGAGGACTCCGAGGCCTGGCAGCGGGGCGTCGACGAGCTCGCCGAGGAGGACGCCGAGATCGGCGAGTACGTCGCCCAGCTCGAGGAGGTGAAGGACACCGCCGAGCTGCCCGAGGCGACCGGCGAGGCGATCGCGCGCGAGTTCGAGCGCTACCTGCGCCGCCGCGACCGCGGCTCGGGCGGCGGCCCGGAGCACTGACCGGCCCGGCCGACCGGGTTCAGAGCCGGACGCCGAGCAGCGCGTCCACGGTCCGGGCGACCACGCCCGCCGCACCGATGTCGGACCCGCCGAGCGTGAGGGCTGCGTCGGCCCAGGTGTCCACGGCCCGGAGCGCCGCGGGGGCGTCCAGGTCGTCGGCCATCGCCGCGCGGACCGCCTCGACGACGCTCGTCGCGTCCGGGGCACCGGTGCCCGACAGTGCCGCCCGCCAGCGCACGAGGCGCCGCTGGGCGTCAGCCAGGACGGCGTCGGTCCACTCCCAGTCCTCGCGGTAGTGGTGCGCGAGGACCGCGAGGCGGATCGCCATCGGGTCCACACCCGACGCACGGAGCTGGGAGACGAGCACGAGGTTCCCGAGGGACTTGCTCATCTTCTCGCCCTCGTAGGCGACCATCCCCGTGTGCATCTGCAGGCGGCCGCCGTAGCCTCCGAGGGCCCGGGCGTGCGCCGTGCTCATCTCGTGGTGCGGGAAGCACAGGTCGCGACCGCCGCCCTGAACGTCGAACACCGGGCCGAGCGCCTGCCCGGCGATCACGGTGCACTCGATGTGCCAGCCCGGGCGTCCGCGGCCGAGCACGCCGCCGTCCCACGCCGGCTCCCCGGGGCGCTCGCGGCGCCACAGTGCAGGGTCGAGCGGGTCGCGTTTTCCGGGCCGGTCCGGGTCGCCGCCGCGCTCCGCGAAGATCGCGATCGTCTCGTCGTGCGTGAGGCCCGGGACGGCGCCGAAGTGGGAGTCCGCGGCGATGTCGGCGTAGACGTCACCGAGCGACGGGTCGTCCCCGCCGGCCTCCGCCTCGAGCGGCACGCGGTAGGCGAGTCCGCGCTCGAGAAGGCCTGCGACGGCGCCGGCGACGAGTGGGATGGTCTCGACCGCACCGAGGTAGGTGTGCGGCGGGATGACGGCGAGGGCCGTCATGTCCTCCGCGAAGAGCGCCGTCTGCTCGCGGGCCAACTCGGCCCAGTCCACGCCCGTGCGGGCGGCCCGCTCCAGGAGCGGGTCGTCGACGTCGGTGACGTTGGACGCGTAGCGCACCGTCAGGCCGGCATCGAGCCACGCGCGGTGCAGCAGGTCGAACGCGATGTACGTCGCCGCGTGGCCCAGGTGGGTGGCGTCGTACGGCGTGATGCCGCACACGTACATCGTCGCCGTCTGCGACGTCGCGGAGTCCTCGCGGGCGTGCCGCACGGGGTCGAGGAGCCGGACCACCGCGGCACGGCCGGGGACGGTCGGGATCTGCGGGGCGGGCCAGGTGCGCACGTCAGGAGCCTAGTCGGGGCGTCAGGCGGACGAGCCGACCGCGTCGAGCACGCCGCTCGCGACGAGCACGACGATGACCGCGGCGAACGCGAACCGGTACCAGACGAACGGCATGAAGCTGCGCGTCGTGACGAGCCGGAGGAACCCGATGATGACCACGTAGCCGACGACGAACGCGACGGCCGTCGCGAGCAGCGTCGCCCCGAGGCCGGGCGTCCCGGCGGTCCCGAACTCGTCCAGGCTCGTCACGAGCTGCTGCACCCCGGAGCCGAGGACCGCAGGGATCGCGAGGAGGAACGAGTACCGCGCCGCCGCCTCCCGCGTGTAGCCCATGAGCAGACCGCCGCTGATGGTGCCGCCGGACCGCGACACGCCCGGGACGAGGGCCAGCGCCTGCCACAGGCCGAAGCCGAGCGCGTGCTGCCACGTCAGCTGGTCCAGCGTGCGCTCCCGGCGACCGGTCCGGTCCGCCCAGCCGAGCACGACGGCGAAGACCGCCAGGGTCGCCGCGATCACGTAGAGGCTGCGGAAGGGACCCTTGATGGAGTCCTCGAGCGTGAGGCCGAGCGCGACGATCGGCACCGAGCCGAGCGCGATCCACCAGGCCATGCGGGCGTCGGGGTCCGACTCGCCCAGGCGGGCCTGCCAGTGCGTGCCGTGCTCGCCGCGCAGCGCCCGCCACCACGCCGTGACGATGCGCGCGATGTCGCGCCGGAAGTACAGCAGGACGGCGGTCTCGGTGCCGATCTGCGTGATCGCGGTGAACGCCGCGCCCGGGTCCGTGCCGCTCGGCAGGAGCTCGCCGACGACGCGCAGGTGAGCGCTCGAGGAGATGGGGAGGAACTCGGTGAGCCCCTGGACGAGTCCGAGGACGAGCGCTTCCCACCAGTTCACGAGCCGTCACCCTACCCCCGGGACCCCGGGTGCGCGCGACCCGCGTGACGCGCTCCGACCCGCGCGACGCGGCCGGTAGCCTGCGGACATGGAGGAGCGTCTGCTCGGCAGGACCGGGCTCCGCGTGTCGTCGCTGGGCCTCGGCACGCTCACCTGGGGGCGGGACACCGAGCCCGACGACGCCGCGACGCTCCTCGCGGACTTCATCGACGCCGGCGGCACGCTCGTCGACACCTCGGCGAGCTACGCGGACGGCGCCGCGGAAGAGCTCATCGGTGCGCTGCTCCGCGACCGGGTGTCGCGCACCGACGTCCTCCTGTGCACCAAGGCCGGCATCCGGCGCACGCCGGGCGGCGGTGTCGTCGACGCGTCGCGCCGCTCCCTCCTGGACTCCCTGGACGCCTCGCTCGCCCGGCTCGGCACGGACCACGTGGACCTGTGGCTCGTCCAGACGCCCGACCCGCTGACCCCGCCGGAGGAGACCGCCGACGCGCTGGCGCACGCGGTGGACTCCGGCCGCGCGCGGTACGTCGGGGTGTCGAACCACTCCGGATGGCAGACGGCACGGCTCGCGTCGTTGCTCGACCCGCACCCGCTGGCCGCGGTCGAGGTCGAGTACTCACTGCTGCAGCGCGGGATCGAGCGTGAGGTGCAGCCTGCCGCGGACGCACTCGGCGCGGGCGTGCTGGCCTGGTCCCCGGTCGGCCGGGGCGTCCTGACCGGCAAGTACCGGCGCACCGTGCCAGCCGACTCGCGCGCGGCGTCGGCCCACCTCGCGGGCTTCGTCGAGCCCTACCTCGGCACGGCGTCGGCGCCGATCGTCGACGCCGTGCGCACCGCCGCGGAGGGCCTGGGCGTCGCCCCGCTCGAGGTGGCGCTCGCCTGGGTGCTCGGCCGCGGGGTCGCCTCCGCCGTCATCGGGCCACGTACCCCGGCCCAGCTCACCGCCGCACTCGAGGTCGACCTGGTGCTCCCGCCGGCGATCGTCGCCGCACTCGACGAGGTCAGCGCACCGGCGCTCGGCTACCCCGAGCGCCTCTGACGCCCACGCGGGCCGACGTCGACTGCGCCGCAGGCGTTGCGGGCGGCACGTACCGCTCAGGCGTCCTCGTCGTGCTCGTCGTCGTCTTCGTCGTGCTCGTCGTCGTCCTCGCCATCGTCGACGTCGTCGGTGTCCTCGTCGATGAGGTCCTCGAGGTCGTCGTCGAGGTCGTCCTCGTCCAGGTCGTCCTCGTCGATGTCGTCGTCGTCGGCGTCGTCACCGTCGTCGTCGAGCAGGCCGAACGGCAAGGTCTCCCCGTGCAGGCGCGCCAGGGCGTCCTCATAGACCTCGAACGCGTCGGCGAGCACGTCGTACGCGTCGTCGACCGCTGGGTCGCTGTCCGTGCGACGGGTGCCGACCGCGTGGAAGTGCGCCTCGAGGGCGGCGAGCAGGCGATCGAGAGCGGCACGTGGGTCCACGGTCATGGTGAGACGGTAGCGCCCGGGCGTGCAGAATGGCACTCGATCCATCCGCACGGTCGGTACGGAGGTGGTGACGGTGGACGGCGATGAACTCATGCGGCCGCCGCGCGACGGCCGGCAGATCCCCGGTGCCCACTACGAGTACCGCGTGCTGACCCTGGAGCGGAGCACCAGCCGGACCGAGGCGAGGCGGCTGCTCACCGACGAGGCCGAGTACGGCCGGTGGGAGCTCGCGCGGAGCCTGCTCTACCCGGGCGGGCGGCGCAAGGTCTGGCTCCGCCGCAAGATCATCCGGGTGCAGCGCACCCTGTAGCCCGGGCCGGCGGCCACGTGCGGCACGGCGTCAGGCCCGGCGTCAGGCCCGGCCTCAGGCACGGCGTCAGGCCCGGCGTGAGGTCTGCGCAGGGTGGCGCCCACGCCCGTCAGCAGGTGCTGAGCAGCCGGTCCAGGACGCGCACGCCGAACCGCAGCGCGTCGACCGGGACCCGCTCGTCGACGCCGTGGAACATGCCCGAGAAGTCGAGCTCGGGCGGCAGCCGCAGGGGCGCGAAACCGTAGCCGGTGATGCCCAGCCGGTGGAGGGACTTGTTGTCCGTGCCCGCGGACAACGCGTAGGGCAGGACGGTCGCGCCGGGGTCCTCCGCGGTGACCGCGGCGACCATCGCGTCGACCAGGCCGCCGTGGAACGGGACCTCGAGCGCTACGTCGCGGTGGATGTCCTCCAACCGCACGTGCTCCCCCGCGAGCTCGGTGAGGGTCGCCAGCGCCTCCTCCTCGTGGCCCGGCAGGAAGCGGGTGTCCAGGACGGCCTCGGCGCGGCCGGGGATCACGTTCGCCTTGTAGCCCGCCGCGAGCTGCGTGGGGTTGGCGGTGTTGCGCAGCGTCGCGCCCACGAACCGGCGGACCGGCCCGAGCGCCTCGACGAGGCGCGTGACGCCATCGGGGTCCTCCGGGTCGAAGGAGATGCCGGTCAGGCCCGACACCCCGTCCAGCAGTGCGCGGACCGTCGGGGTCAGGCGCATCGGCCAGGCGTGCGCGCCGATGCGCGCGACCGCCGCGGCGAGCTCGGTGACGGCGTTCTCCGTGTTCACCTGAGAGCCGTGGCCCGCACGGCCCTCCGCGACGAGCCGCAGCCACCCGATGCCCTTCTCGGCCGTCTGCAGCAGGTAGGCGCGGTGACCGTCGATCTCGACGGAGAAGCCGCCGACCTCGCTGATCGCCTCGGTCGCACGCTCGAACAGGTCCGGTCGGTTGTCGACCACCCAGCGGGCGCCGTACGCGCCGCCGGCCTCCTCGTCGGCGAACATCGCGACGACGACGTCGCGCGCCGGGCGCCGGCCCTCGCGCAGCATCTGGCGGACGACCGCCAGGATCATCGCGTCCATGCCCTTCATGTCCACGGCACCACGGCCCCACAGCAGGCCGTCGCGCTCCTCGCCGCCGAAGGGGTCGACCGACCAGTCGGACGCCTGCGCGGGCACGACGTCGGTGTGACCGTGCAGCACGAGCGCGGGGCGTGACGCGTCGGTGCCCTCGAGGCGCACGACCACGGACGTGCGGCGACGGTCCGACTCGAGGACCACGGGCTCGAGCCCGACCTCGGCGAGCGACGCCGCGACGTACTCCGCGGCATCGCGCTCCCCCGGGCCGTCGTTGTCGCCGTAGTTCGACGTGTCGATGCGCAGCAGGTCGCGGCAGATGCCGACGACCTCGTCCTCGGCCGTGGGTGTCGCCATGGTGCCCACCGTACCGGCGCCACCGAGGCGTCAGGCCAGCCCGCGGCGCGCCAGCAGCGGCTCGATCTCCGGGTCCCGGCCACGCAGTCGGCGGAACGCCTCGAGAGGGTCGCACGACCCGCCGACGCCGAGCAGCGTGCGCCGGAACGTCTCCCCGTTCTCGCGCGTCAACCCGCCGTTCTCCCGGAACCACTCCACCGTGTCGGCATCGAGCACCTCCGACCAGATGTAGCCGTAGTACGACGCCGCGTAGCCGCCGCCGAAGACGTGGTTGAAGTACGTCGTGCGGTACCGCGGTGGCACCGCGTCGAGGGCCACGCCCGCCGCTTCGAGGGCGGTCCGCTCGAACTCCTCGACAGCGTCGACGTCGGTCGGCACGTCCTGCGGCGTGAGCTGGTGCCACGCCTGGTCCAGCAGCGACGCGGCGAGGTACTCCGTCGTCGCAAAGCCTTCATTGAACTGCCGCGCGGCGAGCATCGTGTCGACCCACTCGGCCGGCATCGGCTCGCCCGTCTCGTGGTGCACCGCGTACCGGCGCAGCACGCTCGGCTCCCACGCCCACATCTCGTTGACCTGCGAGGGGTACTCGACGAAGTCGCGCGGCACCTCGGTGCCGGACTGCGACGGGAACCGCACGTCCGAGAGCAGGCCGTGCAGCGCGTGGCCGAACTCGTGGAACAACGTGATGACCTCGTCCCACGTGAGGAGCGTGGGCTGCCCCTCGGGCGGCTTGGGGATGTTCAGGTTGTTCACGACGACGGGCCGCTCGTCCAGGAGCCGGTTCTGGTCGACGAGGTTGTTCATCCACGCACCGCCCTGCTTCGACTCGCGCGTGTACCAGTCGGCCAGGAACAGCCCGAGTCCGCTGCCGTCGGTGTCGAGCACCTCGTAGACCCGGACGTCGGGGTGGTAGCCGATCAGGTCCTCGCGGCGGGCGAACGTGATGCCGTACAGCTGGGTCGCCGCGTGGAAGACGCCCTCGTGCACGACCCGCTCGAGCTCGAGGTACGGGCGCAGCAGCGCGTCGTCGAGGGCGTACCGCTCCTGGCGCACCCGCTCGGCGTAGAGCGCCCAGTCCCAGGCCGCGAGGCTCTCCCCCGGCAGGTCGGCCTGCAGCGCGCGCTCGAGGTCCGCCGCCTCACGGCGCGCGTTGGCCGCCGCCGCGGGGGCGAGCCGGTCGAGCATGCCCTGGACGGCGTCGGTGGTCCGGGCGGTGCCGCTGTCGGCCACGTAGGACGCATGGTGCGCATGGCCGAGCAGTTGGGCACGCCGCGCCCGCAGCCGCACGAGCTCCAGGAGCGTCGCCCGCGTGTCGTGCTCCCCGCCGCGGCCACCGCGGGCGACCGACGCCTCGTGCACGCGCCGACGTACGTCGCGGCGAGCCAGCTGGGCGAGCACCGGCTGCTGCGTGGGCAGGCTGAGCTCGACGAGGTAGCCGGTCTCGTGGCCCCGCTCGGCGGCCGCACTGCGCAGGGCGGCGACGGCGTCGTCGGGCAGCCCTGCCACGTCGTCCTCGGCGAGCAGCACCGCGGAGGCGTTCGTCTCCGCGAGGAGTCGCTGCGCGAACGCCGTCTCGAGGGTGACGATGCGCTCGTTGAGCTCGCGGAGCTCGGCCTGCGCCTCGGGCGGCGTCGCGACGCCGGCGCGCACGAAGTCCTGCAGGAGCTCGTGCAGCAGCCACGCGGCGTCGGCCGCGAGCGTCGTCTCCCCTGCCTCGACCCGCGCCTTCAAGGCCGTGAGCCGCGCGTACAGGCCGGCGTCGAGGTAGATCGCATCGTGGTGGGCCGCGAGCTCCGGCGCCACCTCGGCCTCGACCGCGTCCAGCTCGGGGCTCGTGTCCGCGCTCGTCCGGTTGAACAGGACGTTGCTCACGCGCTGCAGCAGCCGGCCCGACCGCTCGAGGGCCACGAGCGTGTTCTCCTCGGTCGGCGGCTCCGGGTCCGCCACGATCCGGGCGACCTCGGCGAGCTGCTCGCCCATGCCCGCGCGGAAGGCCGGCAGATAGTGCTCGGTGGTGATCGCCCCGAAGTCCGCGAGCCCGTAGGGCAGCGTGGACGGTGCGGCGAACGGGTTGGCCGGGTCGAGGGTCGCGGACGGGCTCATGCCCCGATCCTGGCGGATCAGCGCGGGTCCACCAAAGCCATATCAGCGGCCGCCCGGCACGCTCACGCGGGCACCACGGCGCCGCCATCGGGTGGCGCGTCCGCGGGCCACGGCTCGTACGGCTCGCGCGGGTCGTCGCGCAGCAGCGTGCCGACCCACGCGTCGCGGCGGACCCCGTCGCGCTGCACCACGTGCTGGCGAATGGTGCCCTCGAGCCGGAAGCCCGCGCGCCACGCGATGCGACGTGACGGCCAGTTCCCGACGAACGCCGACCACACGACCCGGACGAGGCGAAGGCCCTCGTCGTCGAACGCGTGGTCCAGCACCAGCGCGACCGCGCGCGCCATCCGGCCGCCGCGGCGGCCCCACGGGGCCATCCAGAACCCGATCTCCGCCGAGGCGTCGGCGATGTGGTGCAGCCCGATCACCCCGAGGAAGCGGTCGTCCGCGGCGTCCCGGATCGACCACACCAGGTCCGTGCCGGACTCCCACCCCGGCTGCACGACGCGCTCCACGAACGACGCCGCGTGCTCGCGCTCGTAGGGCCACGGGGTCGTCACCCACGCGGCGACCTCGGCGTCCTGGCACGCCACGGTGATCGCGTCCACGTCCGCCGCGTCGGGTGGGCGCAGGAGAACCACGTCGTCGGTCAGGGTCGCGCGTCGCACCGGGTCACCCTAGCCAGACCCGATCACGTGGCCTCAACCGATTTCCGTGCGGTTGCGTCCGCTCTCCTTCGCGTGCAGCAGCGCCTCGTCGGCGCGGCGCAGCACCTGCTCGGGCATGTCGTGCTCCCGGAATGTCGCGACGCCCGCGCTGAACTGCACGGCCGCGCCGTCGGGCGTGTGCAGGTGGTCCCAGCAGGCCGTCCGCAGCCGTTCCAGGACGACGACGGCGCCCTCGGCGCCCGTCTCCGGCAGGACGAGGAGGAACTCCTCCCCGCCCACCCGGCCCGCCGCGTCGACGGCCCGAAGCACGCCCTGCAGCAGCCGCGCGAACTCCTTCAGGACGACGTCGCCCTCGAGGTGGCCCCACGTGTCGTTGACCGCCTTGAACCTGTCGAGGTCGATGACCGCCACGGCGAGCTCCCGGCTGTACCGCTCGGCGGTCTCGACGGCCTGGACCAGGAGCTCGTGGGTCCGGCGGTGGTTCGCCAGCCCGGTCAGCGGGTCGTGGGCCGCGAGGTGGGCGAGCCGGAGGTTCACCTGGGCCAGGTCCGAGTTCGCCTGGACGAGATCCGCTGCCATGCGCTTGCGCTCGGTCACGTCGACGACGAACGTCACCTTGCGGAAGCGCCCGTCGGTGCCGAGCACGCGGCAGGCGTTCGCGAGGATGGACAGGCGCGTCCGGTCCTTCGCGACGACCTCCCACTCCTCGCGCATCGGTGCTCCGTCCGCGATGAAGCGGTCGTGCGTCCGCCGCAGCACCTCACGGTGCTCCGGGGGTACGACGAGCGTGAAGTGCTGGCCGAGCAGCTCCTGCGCCGGGTACCCGTACAGGCGCTCGTAGGCGGGGTTCACGTGCTCGAACAGGCCGTCCTCGCTGGTGACGCAGACGCCGATGGGGGTCGCGTCGAGGACCTCCGTGACAAGGTCGTCCCAGGCCAGGGTGCCCCCGCGGCCCATGGGAGTGGTGCGGCCTGCAGCGTCGTCGGACCCGTTGCTCTCGCCAGTCATCGCCCCTCCATCGCTCGGCGTGCCCCAGTGTCCCACCGCGAGCACGTGACCGGCTGCCCCGTTCGGTGGACGTTCCGCCGTGTCGCGCCTGGGGCCGGCCGGCAGCGGTCAGGGCGCGGCCGACACCTCGCCCGCCCCGATCACGTCCGCCGGATCCGCGAGCGCCAGCCCGTGCGCGCGCGCCACGGCGGCGTGGGTCACGGCTCCGGCGTGGGTGTTGAGGCCCGCCGCGAGGGCGGGGTCGCGCCGCAGGGCGTCGCGCCAGCCGTGGCCCGCGAGCGCGACGACGTACGGCAGCGTCGCGGCCGTGAGCGCCTGGGTCGACGTCACCGCTACCGCGCCGGGCATGTTGGCGACGCAGTACAGGAGCGCGTCGTGCACGGCGAACACCGGGTCGGAGTGCGTCGTGGGTCGCGTCCCCTCGATGCAGCCGCCCTGGTCCACCGCGACGTCCACGAGGACGGCGCCCGGGCGCATCGAGGCGATCAGCGCGTCGTCCACGAGTACGGGCGCTCGACCACCGGGCACGAGGACCGCGCCGATCACGAGGTCGGCCTCGATCACGGCGTCCTCGATCGCCTGCACGGTCGAGGCGAGCGTGCGGACCCGGCCCCCGTAGCGGGCCTCGAGCTCCCGCAGCCGCGGCAGGGCGACATCGAGCACGGTCACCTCCGCCTCCATGCCGACGGCCATCTGCGCGGCATGTCGGCCGGCGGTACCGGCACCCAGCACGACGACGCGACCGGCCGCGGCGCCCGGTACCCCGCCCAGCAGCACGCCCCGCCCGCCGTTGCTGCGCATCAGGTGGTGGGCACCCTCCTGCGTCGCGAGTCGTCCGGCGACCTCGCTCATCGGTGCGAGCAGCGGCAGCGAGGCATCCGGCAGCTGGACCGTCTCGTAGGCGATCCCCGTCGTGCCGGCACGCAGCAGGGCGTCGGTGCAGGGTCGGCTCGCGGCCAGGTGCAGGTAGGTGAACAGGACCTGGTCGGGACGCAGGTACCCGTACTCGGCCGCGATCGGCTCCTTGATCTCGCAGACGAGCGGGGCGTCCCACGCGTCGGCGGCCGTGGGCACGATGCGCGCGCCGGCGGCCCCGTAGGCGGCGTCGGGCAGCCCGGAGCCCACGCCCGCACCAGCCTGGACGAGCACCTCATGGCCCGCCGACGTCAGCGCCCGGGCGCCTGCGGGCGTGAGGGCGACGCGGTACTCGTGGTCCTTGACCTCGGCCGGGATGCCGATCCTCATGCCGCCACCTCCTGGTCCGGCCGGCGGGCCGGGTGGGCCTCGCGGAGGGCCCGCCACCGGTCGGCAGCGGCGTCCACGCCGAGAATGGCACGCCGACGGTCCGGCGTCGTGGTGAACTGCGGGCATGCCGTTCCGCAAGACCTCCGACCGGGCGCCGCGCGGCTTCTTCGCGTGCGAGTCGGCGGGGCTCGCGTGGCTGACCGTGCCGGGGGGCCCGCGCGTGGTGCGCGTGCTCGGCGTGGCCGACGACGCTCTCGAGCTCGAGCAGCTCTCGTCGGTCCCCCCGAGCCGGGCGGCCGCGCGGGACCTCGGGTCCGCGCTGGCACGCCTGCACGACGCCGGCGCCCCCGCCTTCGGCGCACCGCCCGACGGGTGGAGCGGCGACGGGTTCTTCGGGCCGCTGGACCAGCCACTGCCCCTGCGGTCGGGCACGTTCGACCGGTGGGGCGAGTTCTACGCCCGATGCCGCGTCGCCCAGGTCCGCGACCTGTTGCGCGAGCGCGGCCGCTGCTCGCCGCGCACGGCGGAGGGGCTGCAGCGCGTCATGGACCGCCTCGTCGCCGGGGACTGGGACGACGGCGACCCGCCCGCGCGCGTCCACGGCGACCTGTGGTCCGGCAACGTGATGTGGACGGCGGACGGCGTGGTGCTCATCGACCCGGCGGCCCACGGCGGGCACCGGATGACGGACCTGGCGATGCTCGAGCTCTTCGGGCTGGCCCACCTGGACGAGGTCCTGGCCGCGTACGACGCGGTCCACCCGCTGCCGGCCGCGTGGGACGACGCCGTGGCCCTCCATCAGCTCTACCCGCTGGGGATGCACGCCGTTCTCTTCGGCGGGGGGTACGTCCCCGGTCTCGAACGTCTGCTGGCCCGGCTCACCTGACGGCCGTGAGCCCGGGCCTGACGGCGCGGGGCGACGGGTGGATGTCGCGGCCGACGTGGCGGCCCCGGCCGTCCCGTGCCTGTGCTCCCGGGGCAGCCCTGCTCACTCGGCGAGCCGGACCCGCTCCCCCAGGTGCGGCACGACCGCGGTCCACCCGAGCTCGCGGTGGATCCGCCGCGACAGGTCCCTGGCCGCGTCCACCTCGCCGTGGACGACGTACACCGCCTGCGGTGCGCCGGGCATCGCGCCGAGCCAGGCCAGCAGCTCGTCGGCGTCGGCGTGGACCGAGAACTCCTCGTCGGCGACGACCTCCGCCTCCACCGGGACGTACCGGCCGAACATCTTCAGCTCGACGGCCCCCTCGAGGAGCGCCCGCCCCCGTGTCCCCGACGCCTGGTAGCCCGTGAGTACCACGGTGTTGCGCGGGTCGGGAAGCATGTGGCGCAGGTGGTGCACGACGCGCCCACCGGTGGCCATGCCCGACGCCGAGATGATGATGCTCGGCTCGTGCGGGCTGTTGAGCGCCATCGACTCCTCGGGCGTGCGCGCGGCCTTCAGCCGCGGCAGGTGAACCAGCTCCGGGCCGATGCCGTCGCGCAGCTCGTCGCGCAGCGACCCGCGCCGGTAGACCTCGAGGGCCGCGAGCGCCATCGGGCTGTCCACCCAGACGGGGACGGAGGGGATTCGCTGGTCGGCCACCATCTCGGACAGCGCGTGCAGGACGAGCTCGGTGCGGTCCACCGCGAACGCCGGGACGAGCACGGAGCCGCCCCGCGCGACGGTCCGGCGGACGGCGTCGGCGAACGCCTCGTGCGCCGGCCCGTCGGGGTCGGGGTGCGCACGGCTGCCGTAGGTGGACTCGACGACGACCGTCGCGGCCGCGGGCGGGTCGGAGCGCGGGCGGAGCAGAGGGTGCACCGTCCGCCCGAGGTCCCCGGAGAACAGGACCGGGGCGCCACCGACGAGCACGTGCGGGCTCGTCGAGCCGAGCACGTGGCCCGCCCGGTGCAGGGTGAGGCGGACGTCGTCGTGCAGGTCGACCGGTTCGCCGATGCGCGCGAGGCGGAAGCGCTGGACGGCGCGGCCGGCGTCCGCGGCGGTGTAGAGCGGCAGCGGCGGGTTGTGCTTGGACCAGCCGCCCTCCCGCGCCAGCTCGGCATCCCGCTCGTTGAGGTAGCCCGAGTCCCGGAGCACGATCTCCGCGAGCGCCGCCGTGCCCTCGGTGAGCCAGACGGGTCCGCGGAAGCCGTTGCGCACGAGCGCGGGCAGGTACCCGCAGTGGTCGAGGTGGCAGTGCGAGAGCACGACGTCGTCGATGCTCTCCTCGGGCACGGGGAACGGCTCCCAGTTCCGTCGTCGCAGCTCGCGTTCGCCCTGGTAGAGGCCGCAGTCGACGAGCACTCGCCGACCCGGGCGCTCGAGGAGGAATCGGCTGCCCGTCACCGTGCCGGCGCCGCCGAGGAAGGTCAGGGACGCTGGAGCCCGTCCGTCCATACCTCCAGCATGCCCCTGCCTGGCTCGCCGTGGGGGCGCCGCGCGGGTGATCCTCGATCAGCGCAGCGCGCGCTCCGCATGCGTGAGGATCCGAGCCCGGGCCTCGGGGCAGCGCAGGTAGCCGAGGTGACCGCAGTCCACCCGGACGCCCGGGCCGCGCGACAGCGTCACGCTCAGCACGTCCCAGCGGCCGCGGACCACGAGGGGATCGAGTTGCCCGGGGAGCTCCGGCAGGGTACCCACGGGGCCGAGCGCCACGACGTGCAACGCCAGACCCTCGGGGACGCGCAGGAGCGGCATCGCTGCGCCGAGCATGCGCGCACCGCAGCTGCCGACCAGCAGCAGGAGGTGGTCGCGCGTCGCGTCGAGCACGGGCTGCAGGTGCCGCGCCACCACGGCGGCGAACGACGGCGAGTGCCCTGCCGCGACGTACTGCTGCATGCACCGCACCGCCGCGGGCAGCCAGTGCTCCTTGCGGAACGGCGGGTCCACGGCCGCCGCGTTGTACGGGAAACCGCACCGGACGGTCGCGTAACCGCGGTCCTCGAGGTCGTCCAGCACCGCCGACTCCTCGGGCGACAAGGTGCTGTGGCGGAGCGTGTTCTGCCCGGTCAGCCACACCGCGCACGCCGACGCCGGGCGGGCGAGGTGGTCGGCGAGGTCGTAGCGGGAGAACCAGCGGGTGAGCGGTCCGTCGTCGTCCCGGACGGCGGTCGGCTCGGCATTCACGATCACCTGCACGTGCACCCGCACGAGGCTACTGCGTCGAACAGGACGAAGTCGGGCCTTCCGGCCCGCCGGATGCGCGCCGGCGGGCCGCGTCGTGCCTGCCCGGGCGGTGGGGCGGCGTCGGCAGGCGGCGCTTGTCGCCGGCCGCGCGGAGCGACCATGATCGATGGATGATCGACCACGTGGAGCTCCAGGTCTCCGACTTCGACGCGTCGGCCCGCTTCTACGACGCGGTGCTCGGCGCGCTCGGAGCGGTCCGCCAGGAGGACAAGTCGCCGTACGCGATCGGCTGGGGCGACCACGGCCCGGAGTTCTGGATCGGCGTCCGGTTCGGCGAGGGCTTTCGCGAGTCGCACGTGGCCTTCGCCGCGCCCTCGCGCGCCGGAGTGGACGCGTTCCTCGAGGCGGCGCGGAGTGTCGGCGCTGAGGTCCTGCACGAGGCGCGGGAGTGGCCCGAGTACGTGGGCGGACCGGTCACCTCGTACTACGCGGCGTTCGTGCGCGACCCCGACGGCAACAACATCGAGGCGAGCCACGCCGTGCTCGACCTCTCCGGTGAGGATGCGTAGGTCGCTCCCACCGGCCTTGAACCACGAAGGCCCCCGACCGCGTCTCCGCAGTTCAGGGGCCTTCAGGTCGCTGTCTCAACGAGTGTCCGGAGGGGGACTTGAACCCCCACGCCCCTAGGGGCACTAGCACCTCAAGCTAGCGCGTCTACCATTCCGCCACCCGGACAGGTGGTGCTCCATCTTCCCGTGCGGGCGTCCGGCGCGGGAGCCAAGATAGCACGGAGCGGCGAGGGTCCAAGTCCAGCCACCTGCGGCACACTTGGCCCCGGGCGTCGCGCCCTCAGATCCCGGGAGGTGCCGATTGGCCGAGCGCGAAGACACCGCCCCGGTCGAGCCCGAACGACCACGGGCCTCGACGAAGCACCTGGTCGGAGCCACTCCGGCGGCCAAGAAGGTCGCCGGCGCGCGCCGGAACCCGAGCGTGCTCGGCGTCGACGATGACGTGCCCCGGTGGCTGCGGACCACCGCGGGCCTCGCGTGGCGGCTGATCGTGATCACCATCGCGGTCGGCATCGTGATCTACGCGACCAACAGGGTGGTCATCCTCTTCATCGCGGTCTTCCTGGCTCTCGTCTTCACCGCCGTGCTGCGGCCCTTCGTCAACGTCATGTCCAAGGTGATGCCACGCGGGCTCGCGACGCCGATCGCGATGATCTCGGCCGTCGGCGTCTTCGCCGGGCTCCTCACCTACGTCGGCATGTCCGTCGCAGGTCAGTGGGAGAACCTGGGCGAGCAGTTCAACGACGGCATCGGGAAGCTGCTCGAAGCGCTGCAGGAGTCGCCGCTGCACATCACGGTGACGAACAAGGACGTGCAGGAGTGGATCGAGAACGCCCAGCAGTGGGTGTCCGACAACAGCGGCACGATCGCCTCCCAGGCATGGGCGAGCGCGGGCTCGGTGACCGAGGCGTTCGCGGTGCTCGCGCTCGCGACGTTCCTCACCGTCTTCTTCCTGCTCCGCGGCAAGGAGATGTGGCACTGGTTCCTCAACCAGCTCCCCGCGCGGCACCGCGAGAACTGGTACCTCGGGGGCGGCGCCGCCTGGTACACGTTCTCCGGCTACACCCGCGGGACGTTCCTGGTCGCAGGGTCCGACGGGATCCTCGCCATGATCGCGCTGATCATCCTCGACGTGCCGCTGGCGGCCCCGCTCGCCGTCCTCGTCTTCATCGGCGCATTCATCCCGCTCATCGGCGCACCGGCGGCCATGATCATCGCGATGCTCGTCGCGCTCGCCGCGAACGGCCTCTGGAACGCCGTCGCCGTCGGTGTCGTCATCGCGCTCATCGGCCAGTTCGAGGGGCACGTCCTGCAGCCGCTCGTCATGGGCAAGCAGGTCGCGCTGCACCCCGTCGTGGTCGCCATCGCGGTCACCGCGGGCACGCTCGTCGCCGGGATCCTCGGGGCGGTCGTCGCGGTGCCGCTCGTCGCCGTCCTCTGGTCGGTGTTCTCCCTCCTGCGGCACAAGGACCCGCCCACGGACTTCAGCGAGTTCGAGGAGGAGGACGAGGCGATCGAGGACGTCGCGGAGATCGCCGAGGCCTGACCGCTCGCTCGCGTACCCCGTCAGCGGTAGTCACGCGACGCCGTCGGGACCCGCAACGACAACGGTGCCAGGTGCTCGGCGAGGAGGTTCGTCGCCGCGTCGGCCCGCTCGAGGCGGCCACGCACGACCATCGCCGCCGCGCTGCGCGCGACCGTCCGGTACCGCTTCCAGAGCCCGGCCGTGCAGATGACGTTGAGCAGCCCGGTCTCGTCCTCGAGGGACAGGAACGTCACGCCCTGAGCGGTGCCGGGGCGTTGCCGGTGCGTCACGACGCCCGCGACGGCGACCCGCTGCCCGGGCTCGTGGCGCATCGCCTCATCCACCGTGATGACGCCGGCCCGCACGAGCCCCTCGCGGACGTGCTGCGTCGGGTAGGACCCGGTCGAGACGCC
>JAEYXM010000052.1 GCA_023428465.1 Actinomycetes bacterium | reverse complement strand
TGAGCCGCGCGAAGCGGGCCCGGCTGCCGTTCCTGCACCCCGGGCGGGTCGACGTGATCGGCGCGGGCGCGCTGATCTGGTCGGACGTGGTGAGCCGCGTGCGGGCCGAGGTGGGTGCCGCCGGGGGCCGCCTGCGGCACGTCGTCACCTCCGAGCACGACCTGTTGGACGGCATCGCCCTGAGCGCCGCGGGACACTGAGCCGGGCCTGGGGCAGGATCGTGGCCATGGCCGACGTGCCCGATCCGACCGGCTCCGCGCTGCCGCACCCGCGCACGGGCGCGCCCTTCCCGTCGCCGGTCCCGCCGGGGACGGGCTGGCCGGGGGAGCCGGCGGACGCGACGACCCCGGTCGCGCGCTCGGCCGGCGACGTCGTCCACCTCGCTGCGGACGCCGACCTGCCGACCCTGGCGGCGGCGTCGTCGGTGTGCCGGGCGTGCCCGCGTCTGGTCGAGTGGCGCGAGACGGTGGCGGTGACCAAGCGCCGGGCCTTCCGGGACCAGCCGTACTGGGGCCGCCCGGCCCCGAGCTTCGGAGACGACGCGCCGCGGCTGCTCGTCGTCGGCCTGGCGCCGGCCGCGCACGGCGCGAACCGCACGGGCCGGATGTTCACGGGGGACCGGTCGGGCGACTGGATCGTGGCGGCCCTGCACCGCGCGGGTCTGGCGTCGCAGGCGACGTCGGTCGACGCCGCGGACGGCCTCACGCTGCACGGCGCGCGCATGGTGGCGCCGGTGCGCTGCGCGCCGCCGGACAACGCACCCACGCCCGCCGAGCGTGACGCCTGCAGTGGCTGGCTGCGCCGGGAGGTCGAGCTGCTGGGGTCCGTCCGGGCCGTCCTGGCGCTCGGCGCGTTCGGCTGGGCGGCCTTCCTCTCCGCTGCGCGGTCGTTCGGCTGGGCGGTGCCCCGGCCGGCCCCACGGTTCGGCCACGGGGCGGTGGCGACGCTCGTCCGGCCCGACGGCGTCGACGTCGCCCTGGTCGGGTGCTACCACGTGAGCCAGCAGAACACGCAGACGGGTCGCCTCACGGCGGCGATGCTGGACGACGCCGTCGCTCGCGCCCGGGACCTCGCCGCGCCCGACGCCGTCCCCTGACGTCCCTGGCATCGCGCGTGTTCGTCCGTCGCGAACGCGCTTGTGAAGGTTTTCACAAGTCTCTACCGTGTCAAACATGAGTACACCGCGACCCCGGAAGGTCCCGCGCATCGTCATCCTCGGTGGCGGGTACGTCGGCTTCTACACCGCCCTGCGTCTGCGCCGGCGCCTCGGCACGCGCGACGTCGCGATCGTCGTGGTCGACCCGCGCTCGTACATGACGTACCAGCCGTTCCTGCCCGAGGCCGCCGCGGGGTCGCTCGAACCGCGGCACGTCGTCGTCGCCCACCGCCAGGTGCTCAAGGGCGTCGACGTGCTCAACGGCCGCGTCACCGCCGTCCGCCACGCCGAGCGGACCGTCCGGATCGCGCCCGAGGTCGGGCCGGAGTACGAGGTCACCTACGACCACCTCGTCGTCGCCCTCGGCTCCGTCGCGCGCACCCTGCCGATCCCCGGGCTCGCGGAGGAGGCCATCGGCTTCAAGCAGGTCGAGGAGGCCATCGCCCTGCGCAACCACGTGCTCACCAAGCTGGACACCGCGGCGTCGACGTGGGACGCGGACGAGCGGCGCAAGCTCCTCACGTTCACGTTCGTGGGCGGCGGCTTCGCGGGCATCGAGGCGATCGCCGAGGTCGAGGACCTTGCGCGGGCGGCCGTGCAGTACTACGACTCGCTGCGCGAGGAGGACCTGCGGTTCGTCATGATCGAGGGCTCGACGCGCATCCTGCCCGAGCTGGGCGACGAGATGGGCGGCTACGCGCTCGAGCAGCTGCGGCGACGCAACATCGAGATCCACCTCGCCACGTTCCTGAGCTCCTGCGTCGGCGGCCACGTGGTGACCTCGACGGGGGTCGAGTTCGACTCGGCGACCATCGTGTGGACCGCGGGCGTCAAGGCGAACCCGGTCCTCGCCCAGACCGACCTGCCGCTCGACGACGCCGGTCGCGTGCGCGCGCTGCCGACGCTGCAGGTGGCCACGGCCGACGGCACGGTGGTCGACGGGGCCTGGACCGCCGGCGACTGCGCCGCGGTCCCGGACCTGACGCACCCGGGGCAGCTGTGCTCCCCGAGCGCCCAGCACGCGGTGCGCCAGGCGCGGCTGCTGGGGGACAACCTCGCACGCCACCTGCGCAGCGCGGAGCCACGCGAGTACCGCCACAAGCACGTGGGCACGGTGGCGTCGCTGGGCCTGCACAAGGGCGTCGCGCAGGTCTACGGGATCAAGGTGCGCGGGTGGCTCGCGTGGTTCATGCACCGCACCTACCACCTGGCCCAGATGCCGACCGTGAACCGCAAGGCCCGCATCACGCTCGACTGGACCCTCGCGCTCGTCTTCCCGCGTGACGTCGTCGCCCTCGGTCGTCTGCACGACCCGCGGGCGGCTTTCGTGGAGGCGGCGTCGCCGACGGGCGGGGCGGGGATCGCGGGGGAGGCCCGGCGGGAGCGCCAGGCGGCCTGAGGGGCCCCGCGCGGGCCCGCTGCGCTGGCAGGATGGGCGGCGGGCCCCCGTAGCCCAACTGGCAGAGGCGACCGGCTTAAACCCGGTTCAGTGCAGGTTCGAGCCCTGCCGGGGGCACCGTCGGGATGCGCGCCCCGAGGCCGGCGTCGGCGCCCGCCACGGGCCCGACGGGGGCGGTCGTCGCATGTTCCGGAGGTCGTCCGGACAGGTCCGGGCGCGCGCCCCGAGCGGGCGCCCGGAGGGTTGTGCGCGGCGCCGCGCGGGGGCTCCGGCAGGCCCTCGATCCGGGCGCGGGCACGGTCGACGCGGCTACTCCGTTCGGGTGACACGCCTGTGAGATCGGCGGAGGGTCGGCAGGGGCCGTTCTCGACCGCGCCAGAACATCCCATGAATGTTTCGCGCCTGCGGCGATAGGCGATCCTCCCGTGATCCGGCGCACAGATGGGATCGCTCACATTTCGCAGGTCGGCGCATTCCGCCCAAGCGGGATGGAACGTTTCGGTTTCCGCGTCGGGCCGACGAAACTTTCGCTCTCGAGATAGCCTCCGCACGAAAGTCCGTACGGCCGGAGAAGCGCCAAGTCTCACCGGGTGAGACATGGTGGAGAACGTTGCCTATACCGGTGGAGTTGCCTAGGGTGACGCCACCCGGACCCTGCCTCACCACCATTCGCAAAGGGGCGATTAATGCGGCAACACCGATCCTTCCGGGTCGTCACAGCAGCGCTAGCAGCTGCAGCAGCGGGCCTCGCGTCCGCCGTGGTGACCCTCCCTGCGGCGGCGGTCGATACCGTCGTCGCGTCCGTCGACTTCGAAGACGGCACCTATGCACCGTTCATCCAGAACGGCGACGCCACGCTCACCGTGATCGACGACGGCACCGGGTCAAACCAGGTGCTGAACGTCGCCGGTCGGGCCAACGACTACGACGGCATCCAGACGGCGCCGAGCGCGCTCACGCCCGGTGAGACGTACCGGCTCACCGCTGACGTGCGTCTCGCCCCCGGCACCGACGGCACCGCGAACATGCGGCTCGTCGGCGTGCCCGGGTACACGTGGTTCTCCAGCGACACGCCCGTCACGGCCGCCGGCTGGACGACGCTGACCGGCACCTTCACGGTCCCGGCGGACGCCGTCGCCGCGGACGCCAAGGTCTACATCGGCACGGGGAACATCACCCCGGCGGCGGCGACGTACGACTACCAGGTCGACGACGTCGAGCTCGCGACCGTCGCGGTGGACCCCCCGCCCACGGCGACCACCGTCCTGAGCGCCGACTTCGAGGACGGCACCACCGGTCCGCTCGTCCAGAGCGGCGAGCCGACCCTCGCCGTCGTCGACATCGACGGCGGCAAGGCGCTCAGCGTGACCAACCGGGTGAACACCTGGGACACCGTCGAGACGGCGACCGGCGTCTTCGAGCCGGACGTCGAGTACACGCTGTCCATGCGGATCCGGCTGGCGCCGGGAACCGCGGGCTCCGGGAACGCCCACTTCACGATCGCGCCCGCCTACACCTGGGTCGGTTCGACCTCGGGCGTCACCGCTGACGCATGGACGACCGTCTCGGCCACCTACACGCTGCCGGCCGACGCCGACCCGCTGGCCGTCAAGGCGTTCATCGAGGTGGACGCGATCGCCGGCGACCTGCCCGACTTCATCGTCGACGACGTCCTGATCACGCGCCCGATCGAGGGCGTGAACCTCACGTTCGACTTCGAGGACGGCCTCCAGGGCTGGGCCGCTCGCGGCGACTCCGCCGGCGACCCGGTCGTCGACGTCACGACCGCCGAGTTCCACGGCGGTGCACAGGCCGCGATCGTCACCGAGCGCGACAGCCAGGGTGACGGCATC
>JAEYXM010000109.1 GCA_023428465.1 Actinomycetes bacterium | reverse complement strand
ACGGCCAGGCGCGCCTCATGCTCGACATGGTCCGCCGGCTCAAGGCGGACCCGGCCACGCGCGAGGTCCAGGTCGTCGGCGGCAACATCGCGACGCGCGAGGGTGCGCAGGCGCTCGTCGACGCGGGTGTCGACGCCGTCAAGGTCGGCGTCGGCCCGGGCTCCATCTGCACCACGCGCGTGGTGGCCGGTGTCGGCGTCCCGCAGGTCACGGCCATCCACGAGGCGGCCAAGGCGTGCAAGCCGGCCGGGGTCCCGGTCATCGGCGACGGCGGCCTGCAGTACTCGGGCGACATCGCCAAGGCCCTCGTCGCGGGCGCGGACACGGTCATGCTGGGCGGGCTCCTCGCCGGCTGCGACGAGAGCCCCGGCGACCTGGTGTTCGTCAACGGCAAGCAGTACAAGCGCTACCGCGGCATGGCCTCGCTCGGCGCGATGCAGTCCCGTGGTGACCGGCGCTCGTTCTCCAAGGACCGCTACTTCCAGGCGGACCTGGGCGACGACGAGATCATCACCGAGGGCATCGAGGGCCAGGTGCCCTACCGCGGCCCGCTCGGGGCGGTCTCCCACCAGCTCGTGGGCGGTCTGCACCAGTCGATGTTCTACGTCGGCGCGCGCACCATCCCCGAGCTGCAGACCCGGGGTCGCTTCGTGCGGATCACCGCCGCGGGGCTCAAGGAGTCCCACCCGCACGACGTCCAGATGATCTCCGAGGCCCCGAACTACTCGACGCGCTGACCGTGGGTGCGGTGGTGGACGTCGACGCGGTGACCGCGCTCGTCGAGTCCGTCGCCGCCGAGGTGGTGACGCCGCGCTTCCGTGCGTTGCGCGACGGTGACGTGCAGGCCAAGGGCGCCGCAGGCGACCTCGTGACCGTCGCGGACCAGGAGGCGGAGGCGCTGCTGGCCGCCGGCCTGACCCGCCTGCTGCCGGGCGTGCCGGTCGTGGGGGAGGAGGACGCCGCGGCCCACCCCGAGGTCCTCGACGCGCTCGCCGACGCGCCGCTGGCGTGGCTCGTGGACCCCCTGGACGGGACGCGGGGCTTCGTCGAGGGATCGCCCGACCATGCGGTCATGGTCGCGCTGGTCGCCCGCGGCGAGGCCGTCGCCGGGTGGATCCACCAGCCCGCGCACGGGCTCAGCTACGTGGCCGAGCGCGGGTCCGGCGCACGGGTCAACGGTGCGCCCCTGACGCGCGCGGCGGCGCCGACGGCGCTGGCCGACCTGCGCGGCGGCGTCGCGACCCGGTACCTGTCACCGGACCGGAGGGCCGCGGTCGACGACGCCGGCTTCGGCCCCGGGGTCGAGCTGAACCCGGGCATGTGGTCCGGTCTGTGGTACCCCCGCGTGGCGCGCGGCGACGCGGACTTCGTCCTGTACTGGCGCACCTGGCCGTGGGACCACGCGCCCGGTGCGGTCCTCGTGCGCGAGGTGGGCGGGGTGTCCCGGCGCCTCGACGGGACCGACTACCGGTCCGGCGTCGGGCCCGAGAGCGGCCTGCTGGTCGCCGCCGACGACGCCACCTGGCACACCGTGCGGGACGCGCTCGCCGACGCCGGCTTCTGAGCCCGGCCTCGTCGACCCCTGCGCCGCGGGTGCTTCAGCCCGCGACGAGCGCCGCGGTCACCGCGCGCTCGGGTGCCTCGAGCACGCGCACCGGCCAGTCGAGCTCTGCCCCCGGGCCGGTGAGCCCCCGCGTCCGGCGCCACTCGTTGAAGCTCGTCGCCCAGCGCCGGTGCGCGGTGACCTGGAGCTCGTGGAGCCGCTCGAGCGGGGTCTGCACGACGACGGGGTAGGCGCGGCCGAGCGCCGCCAGCACGTCCAGCGTGGCCGTCACGTCGACGTCGGCCGCGTGCAGGGCCGCCGACGCCGTCACGCCGTAGTGCTCGCACAGGTTGCCCAGGCGCCGCTTGCCGCGACGGTAGCGGTCGAGGTGCCGGTCGAGGACCAGCGGGTCGACGACGACGCGCACTGGCCGGCCGATCCGCTCGGGCAGCGTGGGGAGCGCGTGGCGGCGCAGCTCGGCGTCGAGCAGCGACAGGTCGAACGACGCGTTGTAGGCGACCACCGGCTCGTCGCGCAGGAGGGCGGCCGCGAGGGTGCGCGCGATCTCCTCGAGCGCGGCGGCGGCGGGGCGGCCGTGCTTGCGGGCGTGCTCGGTCGTGATGCCGTGGATCGCCGCGGCCTCCGGCGGGATCTCCACCCCCGGGTCGATCAGCCACGTCGAGACGGCCTGCTCGCTGCCGGCGCGCCGCACGACCGCCGCGGTGACGATGCGGTCGCCCAGGACGTCCACGCCCGTCGTCTCGGTGTCGAAGCCGAGGACCGGGCCGTCGATCCACCCGTTCATCGGCTCACCTCCTGGCCGTCAGCGTGCCAGCGACCACCCACACGGCAGCGGTGGCACGCCGACACCCGGTGGATCCCGGTGGGCGGACGGGCGGTGCGGGGGCCTGCGGGCGGCCCGTGTGCGGCACGAGGTGGGACGGGCGGGTGCCGGGGGTGGCGGCGCCGGTAGCCTTGGCGCCGTGAGCAACGAGATCGACATCGGCCGCGGCAAGCGCGGGCGGCGCGCGTACTCCTTCGACGACGTCGCGGTGGTCCCCTCGCGCCGGACGCGGGACCCGGAGGAGGTGTCGGTCGGCTGGC
>JAEYXM010000060.1 GCA_023428465.1 Actinomycetes bacterium | reverse complement strand
ACCACCGCGCCCTCGGGCGCGAGCGAGCCGTGCAGGATCGTGATCCCGCCCGTGCGGTGGATCGGGTCGTCGAGGGCCCGCAGGATCTTCCCGTCCGGGTCCGGCGGGTTCACCTCGGCCAGGTTCTCCGCGACCGTGCGGCCGGTGACGGTCAGGCAGTCCCCGTGCAGCAACCCCGCGTCGAGCAGCGCCTTCATGACGACCGGGACGCCGCCGATCCGGTCGACGTCGTTCATCACGTACCGACCGAACGGCTTGAGGTCCCCCAGATGCGGCACGCGCGCCGCGACCCTCGCGAAGTCGTCCAGCGTGAGGTCGGCCTCCGCCTCGTTCGCGATGGCCAGCAGGTGCAGGACGGCGTTCGTCGAGCCGCCGAAGGCCATGACCACGGCGATCGCGTTCTCGAACGCCTCCTTCGTCATGATCTGCCGCGCCGTGATCCCCCGGCGCAGCAGCTCGACGACGGCCTCCCCCGAGCGCAGGGCGAACTGGTCGCGACGACGGTCCGCCGACGGCGGGGCCGCGGAGCCCGGCAGCGACATGCCCATGGCCTCCGCAACGGACGCCATCGTGTTCGCGGTGTACATGCCACCGCACGCTCCCTCGCCCGGGCAGATCGCGCGCTCGATGCGGTCCACGTCCTCCTCGCTCATCAGGCCCCGCGCACACGCACCGACGGCCTCGAAGGCGTCGATGATCGTGACCTCCTTCTCCGTACCGTCGGAGAGCTTGACCCAGCCGGGCGCGATCGAGCCCGCGTAGAGGAACACCGCGGACACGTCCAGGCGCGCCGCCGCCATGAGCATCCCCGGCAGGGACTTGTCGCACCCCGCGAGCAGGACGGCGCCATCGAGACGCTCGGCCTGCATGACGGTCTCGACGCTGTCCGCGATGACGTCACGGCTGACGAGCGAGAAGTGCATCCCCTCGTGGCCCATCGAGATGCCGTCCGAGACCGAGATGGTGCCGAACTCGAGCGGGAACCCGCCCGCGGCGTGCACCCCGTTCTTCACCGCCTTCGCCAGGCGGTCCAGCGAGAGGTTGCACGGCGTGATCTCGTTCCACGAGCTCGCGACGCCGACCTGCGGCTTGGCGAAGTCCTCATCGCCCATGCCGACTGCGCGGAGCATCCCGCGGGACGCCGTCGCCTCGAGGCCATCGGTGACCTGCCTGCTGCGCGGCTTGATGTCGGGGGCGGTCGTCCCTGCGTCAGGCGTGTGCGTCATCCCCGGAGTCTAGGCACCCTCACTGGCGGCCCTGCCAGGTGCACACGCAGACCTCGTTGCCCTCGGCGTCGGCGAGGACCCAGAACGCCGGTGCTGCCGTGTCCCGCACCAACCGGCCGCCCGCGGCCAGAGCGGCGGCCACCCGCTGCTGCGCCGCGTCGTGCGGCACCGTGACGTCGAGGTGGATGCGGTTGCGCTGGGGCCGTGGGGCATCCATCTGCTGGAACCACACCGCGGGCCCCCTGCCGGCCGGGTCGACGAGCGCGGGCGACGCGTCGGGGGCGGGTGGCGGCTCGTCGTCGTAGGCGAGGACAGCCCGCCAGAACGGCAGGACCGCCGGGATGTCGAGCGCGTCGATCGCGACCTCCAGCGCCTGCGGGACCGTCGCGTCGGCGTCGAGGCCGAGCTCGTCGGCGAGCTCCGAGATGCCCGCCGCGAGCGCCACGTCCTTCTCGGTGAGGCCGCCCGCGTCGTGCGACACGAGAGCCACGTGCACCGCCGGGTAGCGCAGGTCCACGTCGGGGTGGTGGCCGGCCTTCTCCGCCAGGTCCGCGACCCGCGCGACGAGCGCCGCGCCCGTCGCGAAGTCACCCGTGCGAAAGGTCGCGTGCAGGCGCCCCAGGAGCACACGCCAGTGGCGCGCGTCCACACGTGCGCTCACGACGGCGTCGGACAACGTCTCGCTCATGGGCGCCACTGTCGCACTCCACGCCGACACCCGCCCGGTGGGAGCGGACGGCACAACGGCAGGGCACGGTTGCCCGTGCCCTGCCGCAGCGCCTGAGGGGCCATGGGAGCGCCACCGCGCCCCCTCAGGCGACTCACCGTGTGCGAGTCCTCAGCCCGTGACTCTCCGGTGAGGGATCTAGCCCTTGACCGCTCCCTGCAGACCGTTGACGATCTTGTTCTGCAGCGCCAGGAAGAAGATCAGCGCTGGGATCATCGCGAGCGACGTGTAGGCGAACACACCCACGACGTCGACCGAGTACCGCGTGGAGAAATCCGCCACACCGAGGGGCAGCGTCTTGATGCCGTCGTCCCGCAGGAGCAGGAGCGGCAGCAGGTAGGCGTTCCACGAGCCGACGAAGGCGAGCACGCCGACCGTCACCATGCCCGGACCCGAGAGGGGGAGCAGGATCCGCCAGAAGAACCCGATGCGGGAGGCGCCGTCGATCAGCGCCGCTTCCTCGAGCTCCTTCGGCAGCGCCTGGAGGAAGGGCCGCATGATGATGATGGTCGTCGGGAGGGCGAACGCCGCCTGCGGCAGCGCGACCCCCCACCAGGTGTCGCCCCAGCCGAGGTCGTTCGTGATCATGATGAACAGGGGGATCACGGCCACTGCCACGGGGAACAGCAGACCGAGGACGAACACCATGTACAGCGGCTCACGCAGCCTGAACTGGTAGCGCGCCAGCGGGTAGGCCGCCATGAGGCCGGTGATCACGACGATCGCCGTCGTGATGAGCGCGACCATCAGGGAGTTGAAGCCGTACTTCCAGAAGGTGTCACCCGTGAGGATGTTCGCGTAGTTCTCGAACGTGAAGGCCTCGGGCCAACCGGACGGGTTGCGCGTCAGCTCCGTGTTGGTGCGGAAGCCCGCCAGCACGCCGTAGAGCACCGGGCCGAGGGTGAGCGCCACCACCACGGCGGAGATCGCGTAGACGAAGATGTTCGCCTTCGGTGAGCCCTCCGACGGGCGACGCCGCGTCGTCTTCTCGTCGAGCGTGAGCGCGCTCATGCCTTCCTCTTCTTCCCACCGGCGGCCAGGTCCGCACCGGCGACGTCACGCCGGAGGACCAGTCGCTGGTACGTCAGCGCGAACACGAGCGCGATCACGAACAGAACCACCGAGGCCGCGGAGGCGACACCGATGAGGTTCCGGTCGACACCCCAGGAGTACAGGAAGGTCGCCATCGTGTTCGTGGACTCGGCCGGGCCACCCTTGGTGAGGATCCAGACCATGTCGAACACCTGGATCGAGCCGATCATGGACAGGAACGCCCACGTGCGGACGGTCGGGCCGAGCAGCGGGACGGTCACCCGTCGCTGGATCTGCCACCACGACGCGCCGTCGATCTGCGCAGCCTCGTACAGCTCCTCCGGCACACCGGCCAGGCCGGCGAGGAAGAGGACGATCGCGAGGCCCAGGTACTTCCAGGTGAGGACGACCATGACGGCGCCCAGCGCGTACTTCGGGTCGCCCAGGAAGCCCTGCTGCGGCGCCGAGATACCGACCGACTCGAGCAAGGTGTCAAGGAGCCCGTAGTCCGCCTGGAGCATCTGGCGCCAGATGACACCCGTGATGACCTCGGAGAGCACCCACGGCACGAAGACCAGGGTCCGCAACAGGTTGCGGCCGCGGATCTTGCGGTTGAGCAGGAGTGCGATCCCGAGGCCCAGCGGGAGCTGGATCAGGATCGACAGGGTGATGATGATCAGGTTGTGGACCAGGGCGTCCTGGAACACCTGGTTCCCGAGAACTGTCGCAAAGTTCTTGAGGCCGACGAAGTCGACCATCGGGCCGTAGCCCTTCCAGCTGTACATCGAGTACTGGATGGCCTTGACGACCGGCCAGACGACGAACCCGAGGAAGACGACCATGGCGGGCGTCACGAAGAATGCGATCTCAAGACCCTTGCGCAGTCCGGGACTCGTCCCGCGTCGCCCTCCCCGCGCCGGGGCCGCCGGCAGTGCGTAAGCACTACCGACGGCCCCGGTCGGGACTGACGTCGCAGGCGAGGCGGTCCCACCCCTACGGGCGGTCGCTTCGTCTGCCACGTTCATCACTCCAGTTCTGCAGCCGCCTGCGAGTCGGCAACGATCGACGCGGGGTCAGCCCCGGCGAAGACGTTCACGACCGCCGCGTTCATCGCGTTACCAACGTTGGTGCCGAGCGCCGTGTCGAAGTACAGCTGGACGAACGGCGAGGCGTCGCGGAAGGCGAGGAGCGAGGACAGGGCCGGGTCAGCGACGGAGGCGCTGGCGGCCGGGTTGGTCGGCAGACCCATGTTCAGCTCGGCGAAGCCGATCTGAACCTCGTCGGACAGCAGGTAGGCCATGAAGTCGACAGCCTCGTCCGGCGCGTCCGCGGAAGCGGCCCACGCGTCGCCACCACCGATAGCAGCGGCCGGGTCACCCTCGCCACCGTCAATGGCGGGGAACGGGAACCAGTCGATGTTCTCGACGGGCTGGCCGTCGTTCAGGCCCTGCATGACGCCGGGCTCCCAGTGGCCCTGCATCTCAGCGGAGACCTGGCCGTTGGCGAGCAGGCCGGACGCAGAGGTCGCGCCCTCCTGAGCCTTCGTGGCGAGGAAGCCGTCGTTGAACGGCTGGGCGTCGACGAAGGTCTTCAGGTCGTCGGCAGCGCGGGTCCAGCAGTCGTCCGAGAAGTCGAACTCGGCCAGGCCGTTGACGACGGTGTCCTGCGGGCACTCGCGCAGAGCGAAGTAGTAGTAGTAGTGCGCGAGCGGCCACTGGTCAGCGGCACCCACGGACAGCGGCGCGACGCCGTTGGCCTTGAGGGTGTCGATGGCGGCGTAGAAGTCGTCCCACGTGGCGGGCGGCTCGACGCCGTTGTCCGCCCAGATCTGGGTGTTGTACCAGAAACCCACGACGCCCATGGAGAACGGAAGACCGTAGGTCTTGCCGTCGACCTGCCAGCCGGCGACGGAGCCGCCGATGGTGTCGATGGTCTCGGCGGCCAGGTCGGAGATGTCCTTGGTCAGACCGGCCTCGACGTGGGCGCGGAGCTCGCCGCCGCCACGCTCCATGTAGATGTCGGGCATGTTGCCGGACTGGAAGGCGGCCTCGAGCTGGGTGACCATGTCCTCGTGGGCCATGGCCTCGATCTCGATGGTCACGTTCGGGTTGTCGGCCATGTAGTCATCGGCCGCCTGCTGGTAGTAGCCCATGCCAGGGTCGGTGTTGGAGTTGTGCCACCAGGTGATGGTGACGGGCTCGGAGGTGGTCTCCTCCGGAGCGGTGGTGTCGTCGCCACCCGCCTCACTGTTGTTGTCGCTGTCGCCACAAGCGGCCAAGAGCATAGCCACCGCGACACCCAGCGCCACGGCTGAGCCGGCTCGCAATCTCGCCATGATCGATTCCTTAGTCATCGTCGACGCTCGGACGGTGGAAAGTCTGGCACGCTCAAAATCGGGTAGTCAATCGATTTCGATATCGTTATCGAAACGGTAGAGTCACGATCGTGGACGGCCGGAGCAGGGTGACCATCAGCGATGTCGCGCGCACCGCCGGCGTCTCCGTGGCCACCGTGTCCAAGGTCATCAACGGGCGGTACGGGGTCGCCGTGGCCACCTCGGCCCGCGTCCAGGAGGTCATCGACGAGCTCGGCTATGAGTCGAGCCTCGTCGCGCGGAGCCTGCGCAGCACCCGCACCAACGTGATCGGCATCCTCGTCGCCGAGTTCGAGCCGTACAGCACGGAGCTCCTCAAAGGGACGTCCACCGCGATCGCCGGCACGGGCTACGAGCTGCTCGCCTACTCCGGCGGCGGCCGGCTCGGCGGCGGCATCGGCTGGGAGCGGCGTTACCTGTCCCGGCTCAGCGGCACGCTCATCGACGGCGCGATCCTCGTGACCCCCACGGTCGTCGACGCACACCCGGGCATCCCCGTCGTCGCGGTCGACCCGCACCGCGGCCGCTCGGGCCTGACGACGGTCGACTCGGACAACATGCGCGGGGCCATCCTCGCCACCCAGTACCTCATCCGCCTCGGCCACCGCCGCATCGGCTTCCTCGGCGGCCGCCCCGACCTGGAGTCCGCGCGGCTGCGCGAGGAGGGCTACCGCACGGCGATGGAGGGCGCGGGCCTGGCGGTCGACCCGGACCTCGTACGCGTCGGTGGGTACCGCCCCGAGACAGCGGACCAACCGGCCCACGACCTGCTCACGCTCCCCGACCGACCGACGGCCGTCTTCGCGGCGAACGACATCTCGGCCATCCGGACGATGGAGGTCGCCCGGTCCCTCGGGCTGAGCGTGCCGGACGACCTGTCGGTGATCGGCTTCGACAACGTCCCGGAGTCCGCGCTCACCACACCCCCGCTCACGACGATCGCGCAGCCGATCCGGCGCATGGGCTCGGAGGCGATCAGCCTCCTCATCGCCATGATGGACGGCACGTCCGACGGCGGCACGCACATCACGCTCCCGACCGAGCTGGTCGAGCGGGCGTCCTGCGCGTCGCTCACCTGAGCGACCCGATCGGCCTGACCGGTGTGACCGGCGTGGCGCGCTGACCGTCACGGCCGGACGACGTTCACGGGGTCGCGCCCCTCGGCGAGCGCCTCGATCTGACGGCGCAGCAAGCGCACGAGCCGCGGCGTCGTCGCGTCCGTCATGCCGCCGACGTGCGGCGTGATGATCGTGTTCGGGGCACGCCACAGCGGGTGGTCGGGCGGCAGCGGCTCCGGGTCGGTGACGTCGAGCGCCGCACGGAGCCGGCCGGCTTCAAGCTCGGCGAGAAGGGCGCCCGTGTCCACGACCTTGCCGCGGCCCACGTTCACCACCAGCGCGCCGTCGGGCAACCGGGCGAGCAGCGCGGCGTCGACGAGCTGCTCCGTCGACGCGTTCAGCGGGAGCACGACGACGAGCACCTCCGTCGTGGGCAGCAGGTCCGCCAGCTCGCCCACACCGTGCACGCGGCCCTCGTGCGCCTCGCGCGCCGTCCGCGCGACCCGGACGACGTCCGCCTCGAAGGCCTCGAGCCGCCGTCCCACGGCGCTGCCGATCGAGCCGTACCCGAGCACCGTCACGCGCCGGTCCGCGAGGCTCGACCGCTCGCGTGGCCGCCACGCGCCCTCGGTCATGTCCCGGACGGCGTCGTCGATGCCGCGCTGGGCGGCGAGGACGAGCGCGACGGCCAGCTCGGCCGTCCCGGAGTCGTGCACGGTCCGCCCGTTGCAGACCACGACGCCGGGCGGGACGTACGGGAGCGCGTGCTCGTACCCCGCGCTCGGCAGCTGGACGACGCGCAGCGACGGCAGGTCCGCCAGTCGCGCGAGCACGCGCCGCGACGCGCCGTAGTGCGGTACCACCACGACGTCGACGGTGGCGGGGTCGACGACCTCGGCGGCAGGCCGCTGCATGTCCCACCGGACGAGGCGCACCCCCGCCGGGAGCGGGCCCGCCGCCAGCCGGTCGAGGAGCTCGGCCGTCGCGACCGTGACGGTGAGCGTGCCAGTCGCGTCAGCGTGCCGACCGGCCGACGCCGGCCCGGTCACTCGCCCTGCGCCGCTCGGTAGTCGTCCTCGAGCACGGCCATGACGATCGAGTCGGCCCAGAAGTCGCCGTCCCGGTGCGTCTCGCGCGCCCGACCCTCCTCGACGAAGCCGAGGCTCTCGTAGAGGATCCGCGCCCGCGGGTTGATGCTCAGCACGTCGAGGTGCACGCGGTGCAGGCCGAGCCCGACCGGGGCCGGCGAGAACGCGTGCGCGAGCACGAGGGCGATGGCCTCCGAGCCGAAGCCCCGGCCGCGCTGGCCGGGACGCAGCGACATCTGCAGCCGCGCATTCGCGTGCGTCAGGTCGATGTCGAGCAGGGCGATCTCACCGAGGTACTCGTCCGTCTCGTGGGTGACCGCCCAGTCGACACGGCCGTCGCGCTCCGCGAGTGAGGCGCACCATGCCTGCGTCTCCTCGTACGTGTACTCCCGGGTCGTGCCCGTCAGGCGCCGGCCCTCCGGGTCGTTGAGCATCTCCCACATCGCGTCGACGTCCTGGGGCCCGATGGGCCGCAGGACGACGAGCTCTCCCCGAAGTACTGGCTTGTCCATGACGTTCCCCCGTCCGTCAGCCCCGTCAGGCCTGCTGCACGCGCTCCAGCACCAGCTCGCGCACGCGACCGGCGTCCGCCTGCCCGCGCGTGGCCTTCATGACCGCGCCGATGATCGCGCCGACCGGCCCGAGGTTTCCGCCGCGGATCTTCTCCACGACGTCGGGCTGCGCGGCGAGCGCCTCGTCCACGGCCGCCAGCAGCGCGCCGTCGTCGGAGACGACGCCGAGGCCGCGTGCCGCCGTGACCTCCGCCGGCGTGCCCTCCCCCGCCAGGACGCCCGCGAGCACCTGGCGCGCGAGCTTGTCGTTGAGCTTGCCGTCGTCGACGAGGCCCTGCAGCGCTGCGATGTCCGCCGGCGTCACGGCGAGGGCCTCGAGCTCGACGCCGTCCACCCTCGCGGTCCGCGAGAGCTCGCCCATCCACCACTTGCGCGCGGCGGCCGGGCTCGCCCCGGCGGCGATCGTCGCCTCGATGAGGTCGACCGCGCCCGCGTTGACGACGTCACGCATCTCGGCGTCGGCGAAGCCCCACTCGGACTGCAGGCGGCGCCGACGCGCGGCGGGCAGCTCCGGCAGGCTCGCCCGGAGCTGCTCCACCCACTCCCGGCTCGGTTCGAGCGGGACGAGGTCCGGCTCGGGGAAGTAGCGGTAGTCCTCCGCGTCGGACTTCACGCGACCCGACGTCGTCGTGCCCGTGTCCTCGTGCCAGTGCCGCGTCTCCTGGACGATGGCGACCCCGGCGTCGAGCACCGCGGCCTGGCGGCAGATCTCGTGCCGGACGGTGCGCTCGACGGACCGGAAACTGTTGACGTTCTTCGTCTCGGTGCGTGTACCGAGCGGCGCGTCGGGCGACGGCCGCAAGGACACGTTCACGTCGGCGCGGACGTTGCCGCGCTCCATGCGGGCCTCGGAGACGCCGAGCGCCCGGAAGATGTCCCGCAGCGTCCGGACGTACGCGGCCGCGACCTCCGGCGCGCGGGCGCCGACGCCGGTGATCGGGCGCGTCACGATCTCCACCAGCGGGATGCCCGCCCGGTTGTAGTCGACGAGGGAGTACTCCGCGCCGTGGATGCGCCCGGTCGCGCCGCCCACGTGCGTGTTCTTGCCCGCGTCCTCCTCCATGTGCGCGCGCTCGATCTCGACGCGGAACACCGCGCCGTCCTCGAGCTCGACGTCGATCCAGCCGTCGTGCGCGATGGGCTCGTCGTACTGGCTGACCTGGTAGGCCTTCGGCAGGTCCGGGTAGAAGTAGTTCTTCCGCGCGAACCGGCACAGCTGCGCGATCTCGCAGTTCAGGGCGAGGCCGATGAGGATCGCCCACTCCACCGCCTTCTCGTTGACGACCGGCAGCGAGCCGGGCAACCCGAGGGAGACCGGGGTGACCTGCGTGTTCGGCGGCGCACCGAACTCGGTGGGCGCGCCGTCGAACATCTTGCTCGCCGTGCCGAGCTCGACGTGCACCTCGATACCCAGCACGGGGTCGAAGCGCGCGACGGCGTCGTCGTAGTCCACGAGCGTCGTCGGCTCGCTCATCGGGTCACCTCCAGCTCCGGGGCCTGCGCGAGCAGGGGGCCGCCCCACTGCGCCTCGAGGAGGGCCTCGAGCGCGGCACCCACGCGGTACAGACGGTCGTCGGCGCGGGCCGGCGCCAGCACCTGGAAGCCCACGGGGAGGCCCTCGTCGAGACCCGCCGGCACCGAGATGCCCGGGATGCCGGCGAGGTTCGCGGGGATGGTCGCGATGTCGTTCAGGTACATCGCCATCGGGTCGTCCAGCTTCTCGCCGAGCCGGAAGGCCGTGGTCGGCGCCGTCGGCGACACGAGCACGTCCGCCTGGGCGAACGCGGCCGCGAAGTCCCGCTGGATGAGGGTGCGGACCTTCTGGGCGCTGCCGTAGTACGCGTCGTAGTAGCCCGCCGACAGTGCATAGGTGCCGAGGATGATGCGGCGCTTCACCTCGTCGCCGAAGCCGGCGCCGCGGGTCGCGGCCATGACGCGCTCCGCGGTCACGGGCCCGTCCGCCGGCTCGACGCGCAGGCCGTAGCGCATGCCGTCGAAGCGGGCGAGGTTGCTCGACGCCTCGCTCGGCATGATCAGGTAGTAGGCCGCGAGCGCGGACGTGAAGCTCGGGCAGCCCACCTCGACGATCTCGGCGCCCGCACCGCGCAGCAGCTCGAGCGCCTCGTCGAACCGCGCGCGCACGCCGGTCTGGTAGCCCTCGCCGTTCAGCTCGTGCACGACGCCGACGCGAACACCCGCGAGGTCACCGGTCGCGCCCTGGCGCGCGGCGCCCACCACGTCCGGCAGCGGCTCGCGCAGGGACGTCGAGTCCCGCGGGTCGTGGCCACCGATGACCGCGTGCAGGAGCGCCGCGTCGAGGACGTTGCGCGTCACGGGGCCTGCCTGGTCCAGGCTCGACGCCATCGCGATGAGGCCGTACCGCGAGACGCCGCCGTACGTGGGCTTGGTGCCGACGGTCCCCGTCACGGCCGCGGGCTGGCGGATGGACCCGCCGGTGTCCGTGCCGATCGCGAGCGGGGCCTCGAAGGCCGCGACAGCGGCGGCGCTGCCGCCGCCGGACCCGCCGGGGATCCGGTCCAGGTCCCACGGGTTGTGCGTGTTGCCGTAGGCCGAGTGCTCCGTCGAGGAGCCCATGGCGAACTCGTCCATGTTCGTCTTGCCGAGGATCGGCATGCCGGCCGCCTTCAGCCGCTCGACGAGCGTCGCGTCGTACGGCGGGATCCAGCCGTCGAGGATGCGCGAGCCGGCCGTGCTCGGCAGGCCCTTCGTGACGACCACGTCCTTCACCGCGACCGGCACCCCGGCGAGGGCGTGGAGC
>JAEYXM010000036.1 GCA_023428465.1 Actinomycetes bacterium | reverse complement strand
AGGAGTTGTACGGCATCGCCAACGGCGGCTTCGGCCCCGGGTATGGCCTGCTCGGCCTGCGCGGCGGGTTCGCCGACGAGATGGGCCGGACCGCACTCGACATCCTCACGGAGGTCCCACGGGGCCGACGGCCGGGAATGCCGGCGGGACTGCTGGCCGTGTGTCACTGGGGCTGCGCGATCTACTCCTTCGTGCATTGCCCATCAGGGCGGATGTTCGGATGGGACCCCAACCCGACCAGGCCTGGCGACGACGTGCCGTACTTCGAGCAGGAGTACACGATCGACACCTGGATCGAAGCGTGGCTCGACGGGAGCCTCCTCCAGCCATGGCTCGTCCACGAACCCTCCACCGGGACCTACCGGGGTGCGACGATCGCCGAGACACGAGCCACGATGGCCGAGGGGCCCGACTGAGAGACGGACCCTCTAGTGCGAGCGGCCGGGGATCGGTGGCGGGAGCCTGCCCAGCATCCCGATCATGTCCGCGAGAGCACTGTGGTCCATGCCCTGTCCACCTGCCGCGCCCACTCGACGAGCGTGGCCTTGTCATAGCGGGCGGCGAGGCGGAACACGTCGACGAAGTCCCTCGGCGCCGCCGACGGGTGATGGCCACCGATGATCACCCCTTCAGGCTCTCACCGCGACCCTCCAGATCGGGCATGCTGTGAGGAAGCGCCTACCCAGCCGCAGGCACAGCCCAGGAGGGCACCATGCGCTGCTCGGGATGCGGGGCGATATCGCCCCCGAACGCCGCCTCGTGCGTGCGCTGCGGTGCCCGGCTTCTGCAGTCAGCCCCACCAGCTCCGCCCCTCCCGCCTCCGCCCGCCCCACCTCCACCCGTCCCTCCGCCACCCGCCCCGCCTCGAACCGCCCGGGCGGCCCAGGTGCTCACCGGCGCCTCGATGGCGGCGACGGTGCTCCCCGGCGCCTGGCAGACCGTGGTCGGCCCGCAGACGCCTGACCTGGGGGCCTTCCTCGCCCGAGCAGGCGCACCCCTGGCCCAGCGCGCCGCCACAGCCGCCCTGCGTCGGTCCGTCCGGCGCCCCGGGATCGCGCTCGCCCTGACCACAGCGCTCGACCTCGCCGTCGTCGCCGTCACCGGAGCAAGCGTCACAGGCGCGCTCCCCCGCACGATCTCCGGGCTCGTCTCGTCCGGCCTGGCGATCGCCGCGGGCCGCAAGGGCGGGGCGCTGCGGGCCCTTTCCGGAGTGACGTCGCTGCTCACCACGCTGCTCGGGCTCGTCACGGCCTTCACGGCGGTGCGGTCGGGCCTGGACTCCGGCACGAGCCTGCTCACCCTGGCGCCGAGCGCCATCGGCGCGGTGTCGATGGTGACCATGGCCGCGAAGACGGCGACCGTGGCGTTCCGCAAGCCGCCGGTCGGAGGCCCCAGATGAGCCGGCCGATCCGCACCGAAGGGCCCCCGCGTCGTCGCTCCCTCCCCCGCGCCGTCCGGCGCAGCGCGCCCCTGCTCGCATGCACGTGGGTCCTGATCGTGCTGGGTGCGCAGACCGCTGCCGCCGGCGGCGCGTGGGTCACCTACGACCTCCCCGACGGCTGGACCGAGGTGACCAACGCAACCTGGCCGGACAGCCGTTTCAACCACGCCGGAGATATGCAGGTCACCTCGTACTGGTACTCCGACGACTCGCCGTCCGCCGGCATGGCCGAGCCGTACGACGCCATCAGGGGCAACATCATCGCGACGATCCACGACGACACCTGCGCGGACTGCATCCCGACGGCGCTCCCGGAGGGCCTCGACGACTTCGCGACAATGAGGACGATGGGCGGCACCGAAGCGAGCCCGCCGATGCCGACGACCCTGGGCGGGGTCGACGGATACTCCAGGACCCGCACGGGGAGCCGTGAGGAAGATGACGGCTGCGGCATGGGCTCAGAGACGTGGTTCTGGCTTCCGACCTCCACCGGCGCGATCACCGTGGAGGCGATCGTCGGTGTCAGCCGCGGCTACCAGGGTGAAGACCTCGGTACGCGCACGCCGGTCACCGGCTGCGACGTGCTGCCGGCCCGGTACGACCAGATCCTCGCCGAGACCCAGTCGATCTTGGACAGCATGCAGTTCAACTACCCGGGAGCCGGAGGCGCTGCGGCACCGACAGACGCCGGGCCGTGGCGGACGGCCGTCGGTGGGATCGCGGCCGTGGCTGCAGCCGCGACAGCCCTGGTCGGAGCGCTCACGGGGGGTTCCACCGGCGCCACCGGCCGCCGGGAAGAGAACCCTGTCGACCCGACGACTCCGATCGGCTACGTCCTCAACCTGTCAACGGCCAGGATCGGCGTCGGCGCCGCGGCGGGCCCGGCCGAGCCGCTCGCCGTGCGGGCCTATGCCGTGTTCCGCGACGGGACGTTCCGCGCCGCACCACACGTCCCGATCCAGCTCGCGCCGCCGCCCGGGGTCAGCCTGTCCCAGACGTCCGGAGCCGGGGAGGTCCTGGCGACGATCGCCGCGACGGGCCGCCCTGCGGCCGGGGCAGCGATCCAGATCACGGCGACGTCGGAGCTCGGCACGACGACGGCACAGGTCGCGATCGCCGACGAGGCCCAGACCCGGATCGCGACCCGGTTCGAACCGGCCCCGCCGGCGGAGGGCCTGGACACGTTGACGGCACAGTCGGCGGTGCTGGTGGCGTGGGTCGAGCCAGGCCCGTCCGACCCGGCGGTCTCCGCGGTCCAGCTCGCGCCGGGGCTGACGTTCCGGACGACCTCACGGTGGCTCACGCTGTCTCCGCCGGCCGTGCACGGTGCGGAGGCGGGGGTGCGGGTGGTCGCCGAGCAGCCGGACCCGTCGAGCCCCACTGCCCCACCGCAGGGCGAGACCGTGCGCGTCACGGTCCAGATCGGCCAGCGCGAGATCGCCGCCGACGTGGTGATCCCGCTCGCTGCGCTGCCGGCGCTGGACGCCAAACCGGATCAGGTCGAGTTCGCCGCCGAGTCCGGCCAGAGCGAAGACGTCGCGGTGTGGATCGACAACTCCGCCGGCCAGGACTACGAGTTCACCACCCTGTGGCGTGAGGGCTCGAGCCCCCTGGCCGACGCGTCGATCGTCAAGGAGGGCCCGACGCGGGCGCGCTTGACCCTGACCGAGGCGTCCGGCCCGGACGGTGGGGACGCCAGCGACCGCCCGTTCGTGACCGCGACGCTGATCGTCGAGGCCACCACCCCGCGCGCGGTCGAGCCGCTGCGACGCCACGTCGAGATCATCGTCGCGCGCGAGGGGCTGTTCGTCCCCACGAGGAGCGTCGACCCGACCACCGGCGCGTTCTGGTTACGCGGTGACGGCACCGGGGTGCCGACCGAGTTCGACCTGCAGGCGTTCGTCCTCGACCCCGCCTCGGGCAAGATCACCGCCGACGCCGCACTGGCGGCGAGCGCGACGATCGAGATCGGCGGCGAGGCGGACACCCCCGGCGCCGTCGGGCTCCAGGTCGGCCGGCTGACGATCGAGGCATCGGGCACCCGCCCCGTCCGGCCGCCGTCGGCGATCTTCAACGCCAGCCTCGCCGGGAAGCTGCCCACCGGCCCGGACCCGCTGGTCGCAGCGCTGACTGCGTCGATCCCCGGCCGCGGCGACGCGTTCACCGCGAGCGTCCCGCTGCGCGTGCGCGGGGTGAACATGGAGCCGTTCTCCGACTCCTGGTCCCTCGAGGTCGAGCGGTGCCGCTACGTCATCGACGAGTTCGTGCCCGCCGAGTACCGCGAGCGGCTCCACGCGCTCGTGAACGAGCGCTCGCGGACCCTCGGCGCCGAGGGCCTCTACGCCATGCGCCACCAGCTGTGGGACTTCGCCCAGACGCTGCTCGTCGCCGAGGCCCACAACCACCTCGACGACGCCTGGTGGTACCAGCAGGTCGAGGACACCCTGGCGTGGGCGTCCTGGTGCGGCGACATCGCCCTCGGGGTCCTGTCCGGGACCGGCCCGATGACCATGGGCGCCCTTGCCATGTCCACGCTCAAGGAACCGCTGGTCGACGTCGTCACCGTCTGGATCAACGGCGGGTCGGTGGACGACTGGCTGGCCAACCGGATGGGCACCCTCACCGGCATCGTCGAGGGCATCCTGACCGACCCGGACATGCTCGCCAAGCTGCCCGGGCAGTCCAAGGCCCTGGCCTGGACGCTGTTCGTCTCGTACTACTTCGTCAAGGAGCTCATCGACGGCAAGTCCGTGACCGAGGCGATGAAGACCGTCGCCCGGCAGCTGCGCGACGAGCTGCTCATCCGATTCCTGCAGCACCACGCCGGCAAGCCCGCCCGTGCCGGGGCCAAGGACACCGACGGGACCAACCCGGACACCGACGGAACCACCCCGGACGCCGACGGGACCGCCCCGCCGCGGCAACCGGCCGACGGCCCTCCCCCGCCGAAAGGCACCCCCGACGCACCACCGCCCCCGCCGCCGCCGCGGCCCGACGCACCGCCGCCACCACCACCGCCGCCACCCCCGATGGAGCGCACGCCGCGGACCCGGTGGCCCGAGGGGGACGCCCGGACCCGCGCCGAGGCCATGGCCAGGGAGCTGGCGGAGCAGACCGCCGACGGCAGGCCGGTCGACGCCGCAACCGTCGACTCGATCATGAGGGACCCGGACGCGATGCGGGACCTCAGGAGGAACCACCCCGAGCTCTGGCAGGAGTTCCACGAGGTCCGCAACCAGATCTACGAGCGCCACGACGCCGAGCTGAGCCAGTGGATCAGCGACAACGTCCCGGAGGCCCGCGGCAGGGACGTCGTCATCGAGACCGTCGGTACCAGGGACGGCGTCGACCGCGACTACCGCGCCGGGTATGTGGTCGACGACCCGAACCTGTTGCGGAGGCGGTTCATCGAGATCCCCCGCAGGGAGTGGGCCACCCAGTCCGAGCGGATCTTCGCCGAGGGCACGGGCGGCCCCACCGACCCGGCGGGCGCCCGTCAGTGGGCCAGGGACCACCAGCAGCTCGCCACCGACTACTCCCACGCCGAGGCAAGCGTCGACATGTCCGACCAGGCCACGGTCTGGAACGAGGAGACCGGCCGGTGGGAGAGGACGCAGGTCGTACCCAACCTGCACCTGGTCGAGCACGGGCGCTCGACGCTCCTCGACCCGGAGGGCCTCGGGAGCACCTACACCACGAAGGTCATGGAGTCGTACGCCCCGGGCAACCACCACGACGCCTACCGCCAGGCCACCAAGGCCATCGACACCCTCGACGCCTGTCGTGAGGGCTATGTCAAGCAGGACTACACCGTCACGGGCCTGCCGCCGAAGGTCGACGCCGGCATGGAGATCATCCGCCAGGTCGACGCGGGCGACATCACCCCGGACGTCGCCGACGCGCGGCTGGCCGAGCTCGACTACACGGGCGGGCTGCCCGACTTCATGAAGGCGCTCTCCGGGCAGTTCGCCTCGCTCGGGCACGCGAGGAAGGCCTGATACGCCACGAGCTGCGCCGTCGCCGTCGGTCCCGATCGTGGCGTATCGCCGATCATCGTCCGCCACAGATCGCGGCCGTCGTTGCAGAACGCGGCCCTCCGAGCGCCGCGTTCTGCACCCGGCGCCGCGTTCTGCACCGGACGCCGCGTTCTGCGGTGGGGGGCGCTGCTGGACGGGTAGACCGGTCAGCCGATCCCGGCGACCTCGTCCTCGAGCCGCTGCCGGTCCAGCAGCGCCGTCCAGCGCCGCCCGGAGGCGATCACGCCGTCCTTCTTCCAGCGGCTCATCACGCGGGAGACCGACTCCGGCGTCGACCGGGCGAGGCCCGCCAGGTCCGCACGGGACAGGGGCACCTCCAGGAGCACTCCGTCGGGCCCGCGGTCCTCGCCGAGCTTGTCCGCCAGGCGCAGCAACGCCGTCGCGACCCGCTGCGGCACCGTGTCGGTCGTCTGCCCGCCGATGTCGGAGTGGGCCCTGGCCAGGCGTGCCGCGACGTCGTCGAGCACCCGCAGCCCGACGCGCGGGTACATGGCCAGCACCTCCCGGAAGGCGTCCTGGTCGATCCGCAACGCGCACGTGGCAACCAGCGCGGACGCCGACTGCAGGTGGTACGGCTCCCCCAGGGTCCCCATCGCGCCGAACAGCTCGCCTGGCACCAGGATGTCCGTCACGGTCTCAGTCCCGCCCGCGGTGACCTGGGCGACCTTCACGCTCCCCTCGGCCACCACGTAGAGCGCGTCCGCGCGGTCACCCGCGTGGTAGAGGTAGCCGCCCGCCGGCACCGACATCGTCCGCATGCGCCGGTCGACGACGTCGAGCTCCGCCTCGCCGAGCCCGAGGAAGTAGGGCGCCCGCGCGAGGACGTGCATCCGCACGGGGCGCGGGCACTGGTGCGGCAGCGTCACCTCCCGCAGCGGGATGGTGCGCCGTCCCTCGGCCGACGGGCGCCGCTGGCTCATGCGGTCAGGGTAGCCGTGGCCTCGGTGTCGTCGCAGGTCAGGGAACGTGCGGCTGATTGACGGCCGTCATGTTGCCGCACGCAGGCGCCGCATAGGTTGATCGCACACCCCACAGGGATGCCCCTGGGACCGAGCCAGAAGGACGTGCACGATGACCACCACCCCCGGGACCACGACCCACTCCGTCTTCCGCGCCGAGGGCTTCAGCTGCCCCTCCTGCGTGACCAAGATCGAGAAGCAGGTCGGCCGCCTGCCCGGCGTGCAGGCAGTCGCCGTGAAGTTCGCCTCCGCCCGCGTCGAGGTCGACCACGACGCCACCCGCACCACGACCGACGACATCGTCGCCGAGATCGGCCGGGCCGGGTACCGGGCGACGCTCGCCGCGTTCTGACCCCGCCAAGAGCCCGCCGACCCTGACCGAGAGGAACCCGACGTGAACCACTGGTGGCGCGGCCCATGGGCGATCCCCGCCGGCGCGGGCCTGCTCATCGCCGTCGCCGCCGCGCTCTCGTTCGCGGTGGGCGCCAACCCGTTCACCGGCGGCCACGAGACCGGCCGGGCAGGCGACGGTGCGGGATTGCTCCTCGCGTCCGACGTCGTCATGTCCGCGGCGGCCGTGCTGGCCGGGTACCGCATCGCCGTCCGCGCGGCGCGGGCACTCGCCGTGCGGATGGTGGCGATCGAGCTGCTCGTGACGATCGCCGCCATCGGCGCGCTCGTCATCGGCGAGTACTGGGAGGCCGCCGCGGTGACCTTCCTGTTCGCCGTCGGGCACGCGCTGGAGGCTGCCACGGTCAACAAGACCCGGTCCGCGCTCGCCGAGCTGGTCGCCGTGGCCCCGGACACCGCGATCGTGCTGCGCGACGGCGCGCAGGTCGAGGTGACCGCCGCGGCCGTCGCCGTCGGCGAGACCGTGCTCGTCAAGAACGGCGCCAAGGTGCCGGTCGACGGCGTCGTGACCGGCGGCACCGGCGCGCTCGACGAGGCGTCCATCACCGGTGAGTCGATCCCTGCGGAGAAGACCGAGGGCGACCGCGTGTTCGCCGGCACGGTCTCGGCCGGCGGGTTCCTCCAGGTCCGAGCCACCGGTGTGGGCGCCGACACGACCCTCGCCCGGATCATCCACCGCGTGGAGGAGGCGCAGGACGCGAAGGCCCGCACCCAGACGTTCCTGGAACGGTTCGCCCGCTGGTACACGCCCGGGATCATCGTGCTCGCCCTGGTCACCGGGCTCCTCACCCGCGACGTCGGGCTCGCCCTGACCCTGCTGGTCATCGGCTGCCCGGGTGCCCTGGTCATCTCGATCCCCGTGGCGATCGTCGCCGGCATCGGGCGCGGAGCCAAGGACGGCATCCTCGTCAAGGGCGGGGAGTACCTCGAAGCGTCGGCGCGCATCTCCGCCGTCGCGCTCGACAAGACGGGCACGCTCACGGAGGGCCGCCCGCAGCTCACCGACGTCGTCGTGCTGGATCCGGCACTCACGCGGGCCGACGTGCTGGGGTGGGCCGCGCGCGCCGAGGCCGGCTCGGAGCACCCGCTCGCCCGGCCGATCGTCGACGCCGCCACCGCGGAGGGACTGGTCGTCACCGGCCTGCCCACCCACACCGAGCCCGTCCCGGGCAAGGGCATCGTCGCCACGATCGACGGCCGCCGGGTGAGCGTGGGCAACCTGTCGATGCTCGCCACCGAGGGCATCGCCGACGACGGCGGGGCGGCCGCCGTCGTCGACCGGCTCGCCGCCGGCGGCCGCACGCCCATGGTGGTCGCCCTCGACGGCCGGGTGATCGGCGTCGTCGCGGTCGCCGACCGCGTGCGTGCCGACGCGCCTGCCATGGTCGAGCGCCTGCACGCCGCAGGTGTGCGGCAGGTCGTCATGCTCACCGGTGACGCCCGAGCGGTCGCCCAGGCCGTCGCCGCCCAGGTGGGTGTCGACGACGTCCGGGCCGGGCTGCTGCCCGAGGACAAGCTGGCCGCGGTGGCCGACCTCCAGGCCGCGGGCCACACGGTCGCAATGGTCGGCGACGGCGTCAACGACGCCCCGGCGCTCGCGGCCGCGGACATCGGGGTGGCCATGGGCGCCGCCGGGACCGGTGTCGCGATCGAGACCGCCGACATCGCACTCATGCATGACGACCTGCTGAAGCTGCCGCAGGCCGTGTCGCTGGCCCGGCGGACCGTGGCTGTCATGCGGCAGAACATCGCGATCGCCCTGCTGACCGTCGCCGCCCTGCTCGCCGGCGTCTTCGCCGGTGGTGTCACGATGGCGATCGGCATGCTCGTGCACGAGGCGTCTGTACTGGTGGTGATCGGGAACGCGATGCGCCTGCTGCGCCGGCGCGCGGACCCCGAGCGCCCCACCGACCCGGCCGCCCCTGCTGGACCACGGCCCGCCGTCGCCGACGCGGCGCGCGCCGCCTGACCCGGGGCTCGAGGCAGCCGGCGTCGTGACCGCGGTCGGCGAGGGCGTCGAACTGTTCGCCGTCGGGGACGAGGTGCTCGGTACGCCCGCACGTGGGCTCGGCGCCTTCGCCGAGCACACGGTCCTGGACGCGTCGGCGCCCGCCACGGCCACAGCGCTCGGCGGCTCCGGGCGTGAACGCGCGGCCGGCGTGCTCGAGAAGACCACCGGCGTGGTCGCGTACGGGCTCGTCGACCCGAACGTGGTGGCGACCTTCCCGCTCGACCGGGCCGCCGAGGCGATGGCCCTCGTGGAGTCCGGCCACAGCGCGGGCGAGGTCGTGATCGTGCCCTGAGCCGGTCGGTCTGCCGCCCGAACCGTTTCACGACGTTCCCCGTCCTGCATCGATGTAGATACGGTCGCGACGCTGGCCCCGGCGTCGTCGTCGGGGCGCCCGGCAGCCTGGCCGGGGATCCCGACTGGAGGAATCGACGTGCGACACCTCACCTCACGACCGGTGCGGGGCCTTCTCGCCACCGCGGCGGCGGCAGCTCTCGCGCTCGGTGGCCTGACCGCGGCCGCCTCGGCCACGACCGGCGTGGTCACCGCCCAGTCCCCCGTCGCGACGGCCGTCACGGGCGGCTGCGGCAAGCCCGCAGGCCTGGCGTCCGGCCAGCACACGATCACGAGCGGCGGCCAGGCACGCACCTTCCGGCTCGACGTGCCCGCGAACTACGACCCGAGCCGTGCCTACCGTCTCGTCGTCGGGCTGCACTGGTGGCACGGCACGTCCGCCGACGTCGTGAACCAGGGCTTCTACGGACTCAAGCCGCTCGCGAGCAACAGCACGATCTTCGTGGCGCCCCAGGGCATCGACAACGCCTGGCCGAACAGCGGCGGGCGCGACGTCACGTTCATCGACGACGTGCTGCGCGCCGTGGAGTCGGCACTCTGCGTCGACACGACGCAGCGGTTCGCGACGGGCTTCAGCTACGGCGGCGGCATGAGCAACGCCCTGGCGTGCGCGCGGGCCGACGTCTTCCGCGGCGTGGCCGTCCTGAACGGCGCGCAGCTCTCCGGGTGCGCCGGAGGCACGCAACCCATCGCCTACCTCGGCTCCCACGGCGTCGTCGACGACGTCCTGAACATCGCGCAGGGACGCTCGCTGCGGGACCGGGCCCTGCGGACGAACGGCTGCCAGGCGAGGCAGGCGACCGAGCCGGCACCCGGCAGCGGCACGCACACCCGCACCGAGTACACGTGCCAGGACGGCTACCCGGTCGTGTGGCTCGCCTCCGACAGCGGGCACCAGTGGGACCCGCGGGACCGCGGCCAGTGGCAGTCCTGGGTGCCGGGCGAGATCTGGAGCTTCTTCACGTCCCTGACGTCCACGACACCGGACCCCACCCCCACCCCGACGCCGGACCCCACGCCCACGCCCACGCCGGACCCCACGCCCACGCCCACGCCCGACCCGACGCCGACGCCGACGCCGGACCCGACCACCCCGCCCCCGGGCGACACGTGCACCGCCACGTACCGCACCGTGAACGCCTGGCCCGGCGGCTACCAGGCCGAGGTGACGGTGAAGGCCGGCGCGCCGACGACATCGTGGAGCGTCACCTGGACGCCGTCCGGTGAGACCGTCGCGCAGGTCTGGAACGGGACCCTGTCCGCCCAGAACGGCCGCATCGTCGTCGGCAACGTCGACTGGAACGGTCGCCTGGCTGCGGGCGGCACCGCGACGTTCGGCCTCCTCGGCAACGGCACGCCGCCGACGCCGACGCTCGCCTGCACGGGGGCCTGAGGCCGCCCCGGGCCGCCAGGCAGGCCGTACCCCGCGGTGCGGGACGCGCCTCGTCGGGAGTCGCTCCCTGCGGATGCGTCGTTCAGCCCGTCAGCGGCAGGCCCCGCAACCACTCCTCCCAGCCGGGCTCCTCGCGCCGCACGTAGTCGGCGGCGTCGGGCGAGAAGAGGTACGCGCTCACGAAGGCCATGGCCTCGCCATCGCCCGTGGCGTGC
>JAEYXM010000179.1 GCA_023428465.1 Actinomycetes bacterium | reverse complement strand
GCGGCCTCGATGGACGCGTCCATGCGTGGCAGGTCGCCGATGCGGCCCGCGGAGAGCCGGCCGGTGTCCAGGACGATCATGACCCGGCGGTCCCGCTCGGGACGCCACGTGCGCACGACGACCTCGTTGCGCCGCGCCGTCGCACGCCAGTCGATCGAGCGCACGTCGTCGCCGATGACGTACTCGCGCAGCGAGTCGAACTCGGTGCCCGCGCCGCGCACCTGCACGGCGGTGCGGCCGTCCATCTCGCGCAGGCGTGCGAGCCGGCTCGGCAGGTGCCGCCGTGACGCGAACTCGGGCAGCACCCGCAGGCGGCCGGGCACCGCGACGCTCACCTGGCGCGCCGCCAGGCGCATCGGGCCGAACGAGCGGATGGTCACGCGGTCCGCGAGCCGGTCGCCGCGCCGCGTCGGGCGCATCGCGGTCACGAGCCTGCGGGACTCACCGTCACGCAGGGACACGTGGTGGCGGTTCGTCCCCGTCCCGGCGGACGGCTGCCACGCGTCACGGACGAGCGCGCGCAGGCGGCGGCCCGACCGGTTGGTGACCGTGAGCGTCGACCGTGTGGTCTCCGTCAGACGCACCGACCGCGGCACGGTCCGTCGCACCGCCACGAGGCGTGGAGACGCGGCGAGTGCCAGGTCGATCCCGCACACGACGACGACGAGCAGCGTCCACGTGAGCACGGTGAACGTCGTCGGCACCAGGAGCACCGGCACCACGCCCAACGCGGTGAGGAGCACCGCCCGCCAGGTGATCGCCATCGGTCAGCGCGGCACCGGGACGGCGGCCAGGACGGTGTCCAGCACGCTCTCCGCGGTGACGCCCTCGAGCTCGGCCTCGGCGCGCAGCTGGATGCGGTGCTTGAGGGTCGGGTGCGCGAGCGCCTTCACGTCGTCGGGCGTCACGTAGCCGCGGCCCGAGAGCCACGCCCAGGCCCGGGACGTCGCGAGCAGGGCCGTCGCGCCACGCGGCGAGACGCCGAGCGACAGCGACGGGGACTGGCGGGTGGCACGGCACACGTCCACGACGTAGCCCAGGACCTCCGGTGCGATCTGCACCTGCGCCACCTCGGCGCGCGCCCGTGCGAGCTGCCCGGGGTCCGTCACGGGCCGGACGCCGGCGGCCACCAGGTCGCGCGGGTCGAAGCCGGTCGCGTGGCGCCGCAGGACCTCGATCTCGTGGTCCCGCTCGGGCAGCGGCATCGTGAGCTTGAGCAGGAAGCGGTCCAGCTGGGCCTCGGGCAGCGGGTACGTGCCCTCGTACTCGACCGGGTTCTGCGTCGCGATGACCAGGAACGGGTCGGGCAGCGGCCGCGGCGTGCCGTCGACGCTGACCTGGCGCTCCTCCATGGACTCGAGCAGCGAGGCCTGCGTCTTGGGGGGCGTCCGGTTGATCTCGTCGGCGAGCATGAGGTTCGTGAAGACCGGGCCCTCGCGGAACGAGAACTGTGCCGTCCGCGCGTCGTACACGAGCGAGCCGGTGACGTCACCGGGCATGAGGTCCGGGGTGAACTGCACGCGCTTGGTGTCCAGGTCCAGCGCACCCGACAGGGCGCGGACCAGCAGCGTCTTGGCGACGCCGGGCACACCTTCGAGGAGCACGTGACCGCGGCACAGCAGGGCGATGACCAGGCCCGTCACGGCGGCGTCCTGCCCGACAACGGCCTTGCCGACCTCGGCACGGAGCGCGGTGAAGCCCGCCCGCAGGTCCTCCGACGGCGCGGGAGCCCCGTAGCCGGTCGAGGCCACGGGCGCGGGTGGGGTCGGCGCCGCGGCGGGTGGCGGGCCAGGCGGAGCCGGGGGAGCGGGCGGCTGGGCCTGCGGCGGAGTGGTCGGCTGCCCCGTGGGGTACTGGTCGCTCACGTGCGGTGAACCTCGCTCTCGAGCTGGTCGAGCAGCCGGGCGAGCTGGACGAGCCCGGCGTCGTCGGTGGGTGGGGGTCCGTACAGCAGGCCGGCGACCTGCTCGATGGGGCGGCCGGTGGCACGGGCCACGGCGTCGATGACCTGGGGCGCGTCGGCGGTCCGGGGGAGCCCCAGGCGCCCGGCCGTGCGTCCGGCGGTGCCCGCGCGCAGCGCTGCCGCGGCGTGCCCGAACGACTGCGCGCGATGGTAGAGCCGGCCGCGCCCGACTGCGGCCTCCGACGCCCGCACGACGACGGGCAACGGCTCGGTGACGATGCGGCCGAGCCGGCGGCCCCGCCACACGGCGAGCACGAGCAGGAGGACGCCGAGCTGCAGCAGCAGGACGGGCATCCAGTCGGGCAGCGCACCGATCATGAAGAGGTCGCCGAAGCCCGGTGCCTCCACGGTCGCCATGGGGTCCGGCACGAGCCACACGAGCGTGTCGTGGCGCCCGAGCGCGCGGAGCATGAGCGCTGCGTTCCCCGCCTGGTCGAGCTCCGCGTTCGTCATGAGCGCCGGGTCGGCGACGATCGTCACGCGGCGCCCGCCCTCGTCGAGGACGGCGTACGTCCCGGACGGGTAGAGGCCCGTCGTCGAGGACGGGAAGCAGATCACCACGTCGTCGGACGTCGCGACGAGGCTGCCCGACGCGCGGGAGATCTGCCCCGCGGCGCGCGCGTCCGGGTCGTCGCACTTGGGAGACGTCGAGCCCGCGCCCGTGTCCCACGTGTAGTCGATCGCGCCGCCGCTGAGCTCGGAGACGGCCCAGGTGCCGCTCTCGACGAGCACGATGTCGGCGGGGACGTCGGCGAGCCGGGCGAGGTCGCCGGGGTCGAGGGCCCACGTGTTCGGGGTGACGAGGAGCGTCGTGCCCTCGGCCGCGAGCGCGACCGCGCTCTCCGCCGAGCGCACGTAGTGGATCTCGACGCCCTGGTCCCGGAGGATCTCGGCGATGGCCCGGGCGCCGTGCGCGCTCGGGTTGTTCGGCGCGAACGGAGTCGTCGACGTGCGCGCCTGCAGCAGCGAGCTCAGGCCGACGGCCACGAGGAACACCACGGCGACCACGATGGGCCAGCGCAGGCGCTGCCACCTGGTCCGGCTGCGGATGGCGAGGGTCGTCCCGTCGCCCATGACGGCGTCGGGGTCGAGGGCCGGCCGAGGGGCCGGGGGCGCGAGCGTCACCGGGGCACCGCCAGGGCCTCGGTGACGCTCGTCGGGGCGACCGGGCGGGTCTGCTCGACCGCACGGTCCACGTCCCGCAGCCACGCGTCGTCCTCCGGGCCGGCGGCACGGTCGCCGTAGCAGACGTCGTCGAAGAAGCGGCTCGCGGTGCGCAGGTCGTCCGCGCACGGCGGCAGGACGCCGGCGGCCACCGCACTCGCCTCGTCGGCCGTCCAGCCCGGGCGTTCCTCGAGCACCGCGCGCTCCTCGAGCGAGCGCAGGATCGCGCGGAAGCGGTCGAGGGTCGCCTCGTTCCAGCGCCCGGCTGCCGCGAACGCGTCCGCGGACGCGCGCATCTCGGCCGCGGTGCGGTCGTCGTCGGCGAACAGCTCGACGGACTCCCGCTGCTGGCGCCGCCGACGCACGGGCCCGGCCACGAAGAGCACGGCCAGCACGCCCACGACCAGCAGGGCGACGAGGACGATCGACGCGACCCGGGCGTCGACGGTGCCCGCGGCGTCGAACATCTCCCTGAGCTGCTGCTGGATCCAGTCCGTGGCCTGGTCCAGGAGGCTGGGGCGCTGGTGGTAGATCGGGTCGGCGAGCTCCTGGCGCGCCCACTCCCGCGCCGTGTCGGCGTCCGGGACGACCGGGACGTCGGCGACCATGCCGGGCAGGGCGCCGGTCAGCGCGGCGGGCAGGAGTGCCACGTCAGAGCGAACCCGCCTGCTGGGCGGCCGCCTCGGCGGCGCGGCTCAGCTGGACGTCGAGGCCCTCCTTGCGGATGCGCACGTCGATGTACTGCAGCGCAACGACCGCGGCGATGAACACGGCCGGCAGCGCGTAGGAGATGGCCATCGTGATGGACATGATCGCGATGAAGCCCGCCGAGGCCATGTCGGTGATGAAGAACAGGGACAGGAGGCTCAAGGGGACGCTGAGGATCTGGCTGGCGATGTAGGTGATGACCTGGGCGAGGAGCCAGATGCCGAGGATGCGCCAGAAGCTGCCCCGCGTGAGGCGCCAGGCCCGCGTGATGGACGGCCAGAACTTGCGGTCCTCGAGCATCAGGACCGGGGGGACGAAGAGCACGCGGATGGTGAACCAGAAGGAGGCCGCGGCCATCGCCACGCCACCGATCAGCAGGAAGGCCACCGCAAGCCCGCCGGAGGCGGCGCCGATCAGCGCGATGAGCAGGGCGAAGACCGTCCACCCGACGACGGCCGCCAGGCCCAGCACGATCGTCGCAAGGACCACCAGCCCGACGCGACGCCAGTACCGGCTCCACAGCTCACCGGCGGTGATCCGCTGCCCGATGACGGACCGGCTCACCGAGACCGTGAGCACCCCGCTCAGGATCGAGCCGGCCAGGAGCAGGAACGGCATCATCGAGTACACGCCCAGCATGGACGCGGTGGCGTCGATGCTCCCGTACGGGTCGTACCCGTCGTCGGGCAGGGTCGAGCCGAGCCAGCTGGAGAGCGTCGGGACGAGCAGGTACCACAGGAGCCCGCCGATGAGGCAGGAGCCCGCCACGATGAGCGCGCTCAGGCCGAACATGACCTTCGGGTTCGCCCGGACCGAGCGGAACGCGCCGTCGTAGATCTCGCCGAGGCTCAGCGGCCGCAGGGGGACGATGCCGCGCTGCACCGGGGTGGGGACGTAGCCGATGGGCGCGCCGTACTGGGGCTGCCCGTACTGCGGTGCGCCGTACTGCGGTGCGCCGTACTGGGGAGGCTGCCCGTACTGGGACGCCTGGCCGTACGGCGGCTGCTGGGCGTACTGGGACTGTCCGTACTGGGGCTGGGCGTACTGCGGCTGCCCGTACTGCGACTGGCCGTAGCCGAGCGGCTGCGAGTACTCCGGCCCCCAGCTCGGGGTGCCCCCCGGCGGCACCGGCGCCGGGCCGGGTGCCGGCGCGGCGGGGGTGGGCTCGTTCGGCTCGCTCAACCTGGCTCCCGGGTGTGTGCTGCGGGGTCGCGGCCGGCCGTTCGCGCGAGCGCGGCCGGGACCGGGCCCATCGTGCCACGCCACGCCGACTCGCGTGGGCACCGTGGTCGTGCACCGGGACGCACAGGGATGACACGATGGGGCCCATGAAGGGTCGGATCCTGGTGGTCGACGACGACGTCGCCCTCGCCGAGATGATCGGCATCGTCCTGAAGTCCGAGGGCTTCGAGCCCCTGTTCTGCGCGCACGGCGACGAGGCGCTCGAAGCCTTCCGCAGTGGTCAGCCGGACCTGGTGCTCCTCGACCTCATGCTCCCCGGCAAGGACGGCACGGAGATCTGCCGCCTGATCCGCGCGGAGTCCGGCGTCCCCATCGTGATGCTCACCGCCAAGAGTGACACGGTCGACGTCGTGCTCGGCCTGGAGTCCGGCGCGGACGACTACATCTCCAAGCCCTTCAAGCCGAAGGAGCTGATCGCCCGCGTCCGGGCCCGGTTGCGCCGCACGGACGAGCCCACGCCCGAGCACCTGACGATCGGCGACCTCACGATCGACGTCACCGGGCACCGCGTCTCGCGCGACGGGCGGAACATCCCGCTGACCCCGCTCGAGTTCGACCTGCTCGTCGCCCTCGCCCGCAAGCCCTGGCAGGTGTTCACACGCGAGGTGCTCCTCGAGCGTGTGTGGGGCTACCGGCACGCCGCGGACACGCGTCTCGTGAACGTCCACGTCCAGCGGCTGCGCTCCAAGATCGAGCACGACCCCGAGCACCCCGAGATCGTCCTGACCGTCCGCGGCGTCGGCTACAAGGCGGGCACCGAGGCGCCGTGACCCGGTGGTACGCCCCGTGACCCGGCCCGCGCCCGCGGACCGGGTCCAGCTCGTCGCGCGGCGTGCCTGGTACGTCGTCAGTGAGCCGGTCCGGGCCGCGGTGCGCCACTGGCGAGCCTCCATGCAGCTGCGTGTCGTCACGTCCGCGCTGCTCATCGGCTCGGTCGCGCTCACCGGCATCGGGGCGTACCTGTCCGCGTGGATCCGTGACGGCATGTACGAGCAGCGGCGCGAGCAGCTGCTCGAGGAGGCGGCCCGCTCGACCCTCGAGGCGCAGAACAGGTTCGCGTCCTCCACGGCCACGGCCGGCCCGGAGCTCGACGCGCTGTTCCGCGGGGTGGTCAACGGGCTCCAGTCCTCCAGCGGCAGCCGGCCCGACGTCTTCCTGCTGCGCATCCCGGGTGAGGTGACGCAGCTCTTCGTGCCCGAGCGGTCCACCGCACCGGAGCTGCGCAACGACATCCCACCCGCGCTCCGCGAGGCCGTGCGCGGTTCGGACGTGCAGTACTGGGTGCCCTTCGCCATCCCGCGAGGGGACGAGGGCGCCGAGGACGCCGACGCACAGGGCGTGGACCCCGGGCTCCTGGTCGGTTCGGTCGTGACCGTGCCCAACGCGGGCTCCTACGAGCTCTACTTCCTGTACAGCCTCGAGCCCGAGCAGCAGACGCTGTCGTTCGTGCAGCGCGTGCTCGCGATCGCGGCCGTGGCCCTCGTGGCGCTCCTGGGTGCGATGACCTGGTTGGTGACGCGCCAGGCCGTCGTCCCGGTGCAGGCGGCGGCGCGTGTCGCGGAGCGCCTGGCGGACGGCCACCTCACCGAGCGCATGACGGTCCGCGGCCAGGACGAGATGGCGACGCTGGCGCGGTCCTTCAACGAGATGGCCGAGAGCCTGCAGGTGCAGATCCACCGCATGGAGGAGCTCTCGCGTCTGCAGCGGCGGTTCGTGTCCGACGTCTCGCACGAGCTGCGCACGCCGCTGACGACCATCCGGATCGCCGCGGAGATCCTGCACGAGGCGCGAGGGTCGCTGGACCCGGGCGCGGCCCGCTCGGCCGAGCTGCTCACGACCCAGCTCGACCGGTTCGAGGTGCTCCTCGCGGACCTGCTCGAGATGAGCCGGTTCGACGCGGGCGCCGCGATCCTCGACGCCGAGAGCCGCGACGTGCGCGACGTCGTCGTGCTCGCCGTGGACCAGGCGACGGCGCTCGCGGGCCGCCGCGGCGTCTGGCTCGATGTGGACCTGCCCGACACGCCGGCGGTCGCGGACATCGACCCGCGCCGCGTCGAGCGCGTCCTGCGGAACCTCCTCGTCAACGCCATCGAGCACGCGGACGGCAACCCCGTCGACATCCGGCTCGGGGTCGACGCGCGGGCCGTCGCCGTCACGGTGCGCGACCACGGCATCGGGATGACACCCGAGGAGGCGGAGCACGTGTTCGACCGCTTCTGGCGCGCCGATCCGGCACGTGCCCGCACCACCGGCGGCACGGGCCTCGGCCTGGCGATCTCCGTCGAGGACGCGCACCTGCACGGCGGCTGGCTCCAGGTCTGGGCGCGGCCCGGCCGGGGCGCGTCGTTCCGCCTGACGGTGCCGCGTCGTGCCGGCATCACGCTCACGGACTCCCCGCTGCCGCTCGTCCCGGCCGACGCCGACGTGGTGCCCGGACCCGTGGCCGTACGCGCCGAGGGTGTGGCCGACCCCGCCGCCGTGCCCGACCTCGACCGGCTGGAGGCGTGATGGGCGTCGGGCGCACGTGGCGGACGGCGGCCCTCGGCGTCGCCGGGGTGCTCGCCCTGTCGGCCTGCATGGGCCTGCCCACGTCGGGGCCGGTGCAGCAGGGCGACGTCGTGCTCTCCGAGCTCGACGCCGCCATCCCGATCCCCACCGGGCCGCGCGACGACGACACACCCGAGGAGATCGTCAACGGCTTCCTCGCCGCCGCGTCGTCGGGGGTGTACGACGACTACGAGACGGCGCGCGAGTTCCTCATGTCGACCGCGTTCCGGGAGTGGCGACCGCGATCGGCGACGACGATCTACGACACCCAGGACCCCGAGGTGCACATCGCGGACGACGAGAAGGGCGGGGTGACGGTCGCCCTCGACCCGATCGCGACGGTCGACGCGGCCGGTCGGTACACGGAGGCCGCCGCCGGCGCGCCCGTCGAGCTCGAGCTGCGCCTGGACCGGGACGCGAACGGCGAGTGGCGGATCGCCGATCTCCCCGACGGCGTCCTCATGAGCTGGACGAACTTCGTCAGCAGCCACCGGCAGGTCGAGGTGTACTTCGCCACCCGCGACGCCCAGCTTCTCGTCCCCGAGGTCCGGTGGTTCCAGTCCACGCGCATGGTCGAGCAGGCGGTGCGCGCCCTCGTCGGCGGCCCGTCCCCGTGGCTGCGCGACGCGGTGCGCACGGGTGTGCCCGCCGGGTCGACGCTCCCGCAGACGGGCGTCACGATCGACGACGCCGGCGGTCTCACCCTGGATCTGGAGTCCACGATCGTGGGCACGCCGGACGAGCTCGAGGACCCCGAGGAGCTGCGCAACCTGTTCCAGGCCCAGC
>JAEYXM010000158.1 GCA_023428465.1 Actinomycetes bacterium | reverse complement strand
CCCGAAGGCACGCTGCTGGTCGGCGGGCACGGCGCCGAGCGCGGCCTGTGGCGCGGCGGCGCACTCACCCGCACCCCGCTCGTCCTGCCCGACGACGCAGCGGCGCGCCTCGGACGACTCGCTGCGGGCCTGGACGCGCTCGTGGCGGGCACGACGGGCCGCGTCGAGCGCAAGCCGGCGTCCGTCGTCCTGCACACCCGCACGGCGACGCCCGACGACGCGGCACACCTGACCGCGGCGGCGGTCGCCCTGGGCGCGCGCGAGGGGGCAGACGTGCTGCGCGGCAAGGACGTCGTCGAGCTCGCGGTGCTCGAGGTGGACAAGGGCACCGCGCTGCGCGGACTGCTCACCGAGCTCGGCGCGACCGGCCTGCTGTTCGCGGGCGACGACGTCACCGACGAGCGCGCGTTCACGGTGCTCGGTCCGCAGGACGTCACGGTCAAGATCGGTCCGGGCCCGACGGCGGCGCGCTTCCGGGTCGCGGACCCGGCCGCCGTCGCGGAGCTGCTGCACGAGCTCGCGGACCTGACCGGGACACCGGCCTGAGGACCGTTGGGCCCTCGTTCCGGGCGCGGCGATGTGGCAGTATGGCCGCGTCGCACGGGCGAGGACGTCCGCCGGCCCCACCCGCCCAGTGACGGGCAGGTAGGCCCGCACCGGTCAGCCCCCGCCCGTGTCGGTGCCGATCGGCACCTGACTCCACGACGGATCGTCCGGCACGTACCTGCCGGTGGAGGGAACGTCACGCATGGCTACCGTTACTTTTGACCACGCGACCCGCATCTACCCGGGCACCGAGCGCCCCGCGGTCGACGCGCTGAACCTGCACATCGAGGACGGCGAGTTCCTCGTCCTCGTCGGCCCCTCGGGCTGTGGCAAGTCCACGTCGCTGCGCATGCTCGCCGGCCTCGAGGACGTCGACGCCGGTCGCATCCTCATCGGCGACCGCGAGGTCACCGACGTCCAGCCGAAGGACCGGGACATCGCGATGGTGTTCCAGAACTACGCGCTGTACCCGCACATGACCGTCGCGGACAACATGGGCTTCGCCCTGAAGATCGCGGGCGTGCCGAAGGCCGACATCCGCAAGCGCGTCGAAGAGACCGCGAAGATGCTCGACCTCACCGAGTACCTCGACCGTCGCCCGAAGGCCCTGTCCGGTGGTCAGCGCCAGCGCGTCGCCATGGGTCGCGCCATCGTGCGTCAGCCTCAGGTCTTCCTCATGGACGAGCCGCTGTCGAACCTCGACGCGAAGCTCCGCGTCCAGACGCGTTCGCAGATCGCGTCCCTGACCCGCCGCCTCGGCGTCACCACGGTCTACGTCACCCACGACCAGACCGAGGCCATGACGATGGGCGACCGGATCGCCGTCCTCAAGGACGGTCTGCTCCAGCAGGTCGGCGACCCGCGCGACCTGTACGACCGCCCGAACAACGTGTTCGTCGCCGGCTTCATCGGTTCGCCGGCCATGAACATCGGCTCGTTCCAGGTCGTCGAGGGTGGCGCCCAGCTGGCGAACACCCGCGTCCCGCTGGACCGCGGCATCCTGTCGAAGATCGGTCCCGAGGACCGCGGCCACGTGACCCTCGGCTTCCGGCCGGAGTCGCTGGATGTCGTCTCGCAGGCCCACGAGGGCGCCATCCCGATCAAGGTCGTCCTGGTCGAGGAGCTCGGCGCCGACGCGCTCATCTACGGCGAGCTCGTCATGGCCGGCGCCGCTGCCCGCGAGATCCGCTCGGGCGCCGGCGAGGGCGAGATCATCGTCCGCGTCGACCCGCGTGCGGTCCCGCGCAAGGGTGACACCGTCTGGGTGGCTGTCCGTCCGGGCGAGCTGCACGCGTTCGCCGCGTCCACCGGGGCTCGCCTGAACCCCTGAGCAGTCCGCACCAGTAGTCCGCACCGAGGGCGGGACGGCGCACGCCGTCCCGCCCTCGTGCTTGGAGGAGCACATGGTCTCTCGCCTGCAGATCACTGCGGCCGCACCCGACCCGGCCCTGCTCGACCTCCCGTGGCACATCCCGCTCGAGGAGTGGCCCGCCGAGAACCTCGCGGCCCTTCCCCGCGGCATCTCCCGGCACATCGTGCGCTTCGTGAAGCTCTCCGGCCGCGTCATCGCGGTCAAGGAGATCGGCGAGACGGTCGCCTACCGGGAGTACGAGCTCCTGCGTGCGCTGCGCCGCATCGGCGTGCCGAGCGTCGAGCCGGTCGGCGTCATCACGGGCCGGTCGGACCCGTCGGGCGAGCGGCTCGAGGCCGTCCTCGTCACGCAGCACCTGCAGTTCTCGCTGCCCTACCGCGCGCTGTTCAGCCAGGCGCTGCAGCCGGACACCACGGGCCGCCTCATCGACGCGCTCGCGGTCCTCCTGGTCCGCCTGCACCTCGCGGGCTTCTACTGGGGCGACGTGTCGCTGTCGAACACCCTGTTCCGGCGCGACGCAGGCGCGTTCGCCGCGTACCTCGTGGACGCCGAGACGGGCGACCTGCACCAGGCCCTGAGCGACGGCCAGCGCAGCTACGACCTGGAGATCGCGCGGGTCAACATCATCGGCGAGCTCATGGACCTCGAGGCCGGCGACCTGCTCGAGTCGGGCGTCGACACGATCGCCGTCGGCGACCGACTGGTCGAGCGCTACGCGGAGCTGTGGGAGGCCCTGACGGGCGAGGAGTCCTTCGGCACGGCGGACCGGTGGCGGGTCGCGGCGCGCATCGAGGCCCTCAACGACCTGGGCTTCGACGTCGGCGAGCTGGACATCACCACGGACATCGACGGGACCACGGTGCGCATCCAGCCCAAGGTCGTCGACGCGGGCCACCACTCGCGTCGGCTGCTGCGGCTCACCGGCCTGGACGTCCAGGAGAACCAGGCTCGCCGCCTCCTCAACGACCTCGACGCGTACCGTGCGGCGACCGACCGGCAGGGCGAGGACGAGGAGTTCGTGGCGCACGACTGGCTCACGAACGTCTTCGAGCGGGCGGTACGGTCCGTGCCGCGCGAGCTGCGCGGCAAGCTGCAGCCCGCGCAGATCTTCCACGAGATGCTCGACCACCGCTGGTTCGTCGCGCGCGAGCGCGGGCGCGACGTGCCGATGCAGGAGGCCGCGCAGAGCTACGTCGAGACGGTGCTGCGGCACCGCCCCGACGAGGCCCAGGTCCTGGGCGCCGACACGGCCGTCCTGCCCGTCGTCACCGACTGACGCAGCCCACCGAGGGCAGGCTCAGGCCTGCGCGTGCTCGCCGCGCAGCCGCGCGACCTCGTACAGGCCGATGCCGGCGGCGACGCCCGCGTTGAGCGACTCCGTCTGCGCGCGGATCGGGATCCCGGCGATGATGTCGCACGTCGAGCGCACCAGGCGGCCCAGGCCCTTGCCCTCGGACCCGACGACGAGCACGACGGGACCCGTCGCCAGGTGCAGGTTCGCCACGCTCGTCGTGCCGCCCGCGTCGAGGCCCACGATGAAGCAGCCCGCGTCGCGCAGCTCGCCGAGCGCGCGCACCAGGTTGGTCACGCGGGCCACCGGTACGCGTGCCGCGGCACCTGCGGAGACCTTCCACGCGGCCGCGGTGACGCCCGCAGCGCGCCGCTCGGGGACGACGACGCCGTGCGCGCCGAAGGCCCCGGCGGACCGCAGGACGGCACCCAGGTTGCGGGGGTCGGTCACGCCGTCGAGCGCGATGACGAATGCGGGCTCACCGCTCCCGGCGGCACGCGACATCAGGTCGCGGAGCTCGGAGTAGCGGTACTGCGGGACGGCGATCGCCACGCCCTGGTGGACCATGCCGCCGGTCATCCGGTCGAGCTCGGCCGAGGTGACCTCGAGCAGCGGGAGGTTGCGCTCCCCGGCGATGCGGCGGATCTCCCGGACACGGTCGTCGGCCTCGACGCGGTGCCCGACCCAGATGCCGTCGCACGGCACACCGGCGCGCAGCGCCTCGACGACGGCGTTGCGACCGGCGACGATCTCCGGTCCGGTGACGGCCCGAGGGTTGCCGCCGGCGCGCGCCCGGGCGGTCCGCTGACCGGGCTTGCCGGCCGTACCCCCGCGACCGGCCGCTCCCGGCTTCCCGGCCGCACCGGGCTTGCCGGCCACACCGGGCTTGCCGGCCACCCCTGGCTTACCCTTGCCGGCCTGGGCGGCGCGCTCAGCGGCTGCCTTGCGCTTGTGGGCGACGTGGTACGTGCGGTCCTCGGCCTTCGGCGTCGGGCCGCGGCCCTCGAGCGCCTTGCGGCCCTTGCCACCGGTGCCCGCGCTGGGGCCCTTCTTCGACCCCGCCTTGCGGGTGGCGCCGGGGCGCTTGGAGTTGCCGGCCATCAGTCCTCCGTCAGGGTCCAGCGGGCGCCCGTGGGCGAGTCCTCGACCACCACACCGGCAGCCGTGAGCCGCGCGCGCACGGCGTCGGCGGTGGGCCAGTCACGTGCGGCACGGGCCTGGGCGCGCGCCTCGAGCTCGGCCTCGACGAGCACGGCGAGCGCGGCGCGGGCCCGCGAGTCGTCCGTCGATGCCTCCGACCAGCGGACCGGGTCGAGGCCCAGCACGTCGAGCATGGCGCGGACCGCGACGAGAGCCGCCCGCACGTCGGCAGGCGTCCCGTCGGCGAGCGCCACGTTGCCGAGGCGCACGTGCTCGTGCACCACGGCGAGCGCGGCCGGGACGTTGAGGTCGTCGTCGAGCGCGACCGCGAACGCCTCGGGCAGGGCGGCGGTGCGCACCTCCTCCGCGGAGGGGGCGGCGACGCGTTCGCCGGCGCGCGTCGCGAACCCGGTGATGCGCTCCCAGGTCGCGGCGGCCTCGGTCAGCGTCTCGTCGTTCCACTCGAGCGTGGAACGGTAGTGCGCGGCGGTCAGGGCGTACCGGACGACTGCGGGACGCGCGGTGGCCAGCACGTCGGAGACGAGCAGGAAGTTGCCGAGCGACTTGCTCATCTTCGCGCCATTGACGTTGAGCAGGCCGGCGTGCATCCACAGCGTCGCGAAGTCGTCGCCGGCCGCGCGGGACTGCGCGAGCTCGTTCTCGTGGTGCGGGAAGCGCAGGTCCCGCCCGCCGCCGTGGATGTCGAACGCCGCACCGAGGTAGCGACGCGCCATCGCGGAGCACTCGAGGTGCCAGCCCGGTCGACCGCGGCCGTACGGCGTCGGCCACGTCGCGTCGGCCGGCTCGTCGGGCTTGGGGGCCTTCCAGAGCGCGAAGTCGCGGGGGTCGCGCTTGCCGGACGTGGGCTCGTCGTCGCACGGCACGTCGTCGGGCCGCTGGTTGGTCAGCGCGCCGTACCCGGGCCAGGACAGCACGTCGAACCAGACGTCGCCGTCGCCGGTCGCGTACGCGTGGCCCTTCGCGACGAGGGCCTCCATGAGCTCGACCATCTCGGTGACGTGACCGGTCGCGCGGGGCTCGTACGTCGGCGCCAGGATGCCGAGCGCGTCGTAGGCCGCGGTGAACTCGCGCTCGAAGCGGTGCGCCCACGCCCACCACGGGACGCCGGCCTCGACGGACCTGGCGAGGATCTTGTCGTCCACGTCCGTGACGTTGCGGACGAACGTGACCTCCAGGCCGCTGCGCCGCAGCCAGCGGATCAGCACGTCGAAGCCGACGGCCGTCTTCAGGTGCCCGATGTGCGGGGCCCCCTGCACCGTGGCGCCACACACGTAGATGCCCACGTGACCGGGCCGGAGCGGGACCAGCTCACGGACGGTGCGGGAGGCGGAGTCAAACAGGCGCAGGGTCACGGCGTCAGGGTACCGGGGCGAGCACCACGCACGACGACGAGCATGCGCGCCGAACGAGGGCCGGCACGCTCGAGGGCATGCGTGCCGAACGAGGGTCGGCGCGCTCGAGGGCATGGCGCGCTGGACCTGCGCTGGCGCGGACGCAATGATCGGGTCATGGCGCACGCTGTGGTGGCTACGGGGTTCGGGGGGCCGGAGGTCCTCGACGTCGTCGAGGTCGACCCGGGCACTCCCGGGCCTGGCGAGGTCCTGGTGGAGATCCGGGCCGCCGGGGTGAACCCGACCGACTGGAAGCTGTACTCGGGCGCCTGGGGCACCGACGTCGCCACCCTGCCGATCCGCCTGGGCCGCGAGGCCTCCGGGGTCGTGCTCGCCGTCGGGCCGGACGTCGAGGACGTCACCGTGGGCGACGAGGTCATCGCGTACGAGGCGCGCGGCGCCTACGCCGACCGGCTGGTCGTGCCTGCGTCCGCGATCTTCCGCAAGCCGGCGGAGCTGAGCTTCGAGAAGGCCGCGGGGCTCATGGTCTCGGGCGTGACGGCGGCGCACTCGCTCTCCGCGACGCGCGTGGGTGCCGGCGACACGGTGCTCGTGCACGGTGCGAGCGGCGGCGTCGGCGCGATGATCGTCCAGCTCGCGCGGGCCAAGGGCGCGCGCGTCGTCGGCACGGCCGACCCGGCCAACCACGAGTACCTCGTCGACCTGGGTGCCGTGCCCGTCGGCTACGGTCCTGGCCTGGCGGACCGCGTCCGGCTCGCGTCGCACGGCCGGCTGACGGCGGCGATCGACGCGTCGGGCACGCGGGAGGCGCTGGACACCTCGGTCGCGCTCATCCGCGACCGACGCCGGATCGCCACGATCGTCGGGTACGGCTACGGTGCCGCGCTCGGCATCAAGCTGCTCGGCAAGGCCCCGGGCGCGGACCCGGGCACCGACATCCGCAACGCGGCCCGGGCGCAGCTCGTGCGGCTCGCGGAGGCCGGACGCCTGGACGTGCGCGTGGGCGCGACCTACCCGCTCGTGGAGGCGGCGCGCGCGCACCGGGCCGGCATCGAGATGCGGGTCCAGGGCAAGATCATCCTCGTGCCGGGTCAGCAGCCCGAGTCACGAGCAGAGCGGTCGCGAGCGCGGCGACTCCTTCGCCGCGGCCGGTGAGGCCCAGTCCGTCGGACGTCGTCGCGGACACCGCGACCGGTGCACCGCACGCCGCGGCCAGGGCCGCCTCGGCCTCGGCCCGCCGCGTCCCGACGCGCGGCCGGTTGCCGATGACCTGCACGGCCACGTTCCCGACGTCGTAGCCCGCCTCGCGGACGAGGCGTGCGGCCTCGGCGAGGAGCGACGCCCCGGACGCACCGGCCCAGCGCGGGTCGGCCGTGCCGAACACCGAGCCCAGGTCCCCCAGGCCCGCGGCGGACAGGAGCGCGTCCGCGGCGGCGTGCGCGGCGACGTCGGCGTCGGAGTGCCCGGCGAGACCGACCTCCCCGGGCCACAGGAGACCGGCGAGCCACATCGGGCGGTCGCTGCCGGGGTCGGCGAAGGCGTGCACGTCCGTCCCGATGCCGATGCGCGGTGTGCTCATGCGTCGTCGTCCTGTCCGAGGAGGAGCTCGGCGACGCGCAGGTCCCGCGCCGTCGTGATCTTGGCGCAGCGCTCGTCGCCGGGCACGACCCACACCTGCTCGCCGAGCCGCTCGACGAGGCCGGCGTCGTCGGAGGCCGCGACGGCCTCGTCGTGGGCGACGTGCGCGGCCGCGGCGTGCGCGCGCTCGAGGAGGGCGCGGTCGAAGCCCTGGGGGGTCTGGACGGCCCGCAGGGCGGGGCGCGGGAGGGTCTCGAGGACCGGCTCGGCGAGCCCGTCACCGGCGCCGACCCGCTTGACGGTGTCGGCCACCGCGAGGGCGGGGACGACGGCGGGGTGCCCGGCCCGCACCGCGGTCACCACGCGTTCGACGACGTCGGCCGGCAGCCCGGGACGCGCGGCGTCGTGCACGAGGACGACGTCGACGCCGGGCCGATCGCCGAGCGCCTGGAGCGCGGCGGCGACCGATCCCTGGCGCGAGGCACCGCCCGGCACGACGACGACGGGCACACCGAGCGCCAGGCGCTCCACGGCGTCGGAGACGTCCGCCAGGTGCTCCGCGGGCGCGGTCACGACGAGCACGGCGAGCCCGTGCGGCGCGCACGCTGCCACGAGGGCACGCGCCGCGCGCGCGACGATGGGCTCGCCGCCCAGGGGCACGAGGGCCTTCGGCAGCCGATGACCCAGCCGGGTACCTCCGCCGGCAGCGGTGAGGACGGCGGCGAGCGTCACCGGGCGCTGCTCAGGAAGCGAGGACCTCGTCGAGGATGGCCTCCGCCTTCTCCTCCTCCGTGTGCTCGGCAAGTGCGAGCTCGGAGACGAGGATCTGACGGGCCTTGGCGAGCATGCGCTTCTCGCCCGCGGAGAGGCCGCGGTCGGCGTCGCGGCGCGACAGGTCGCGGACGACCTCGGCGACCTTGATGACGTCGCCCGACGCGAGCTTCTCGAGGTTCGCCTTGTAGCGGCGCGACCAGTTGGTCGGCTCCTCGGTGTACGGGGCCCGCAGGACGTCGAAGACCCGCTCGAGACCCTCCTGGCCCACGACGTCGCGGACGCCGACGAGGTCGACGTTCTCCGCCGGGACCTCGATGGTCAGGTCACCCTGCGCAACGCGGAGCTTGAGGTACATCTTCTCCTCGCCCCGGATGGTCCTTGCCTTGATCTCCTCGATCAGCGCTGCGCCGTGATGCGGATAGACAACGGTCTCGCCTACGGTGAAGGTCATGTGGAGGCGTCCCCTTTCGCGGATGCCCATCTTACCACGCATTCCGGTGCCCCATCCCGGCTCTGGTGACGTTTGTGCAGGTCAGGGCCGACGTCGGCCAGGCGGACCCGGCACAGGTCACCCGAATCGGCCCGAGATGTAGTCCTCCGTCGCCCGCTCCGACGGCATCGAGAAGATCACCCCGGTGTCGTCCATCTCCACCAACCGACCCGGTTCACCGGCCTCCGCGACGTTGAAGAACGCGGTGCGGTCGCTCACCCGGGCGGCCTGCTGCATGTTGTGGGTCACGATGACGATCGTGTAGTCGTTCTTGAGCTCCTCGATGAGCTCCTCGATCGCCAGCGTCGAGATCGGGTCGAGCGCCGAGGCCGGCTCGTCCATGAGCAGGACCTGCGGCTTCACCGCGATGGCGCGCGCGATGCACAGCCTCTGCTGCTGCCCGCCGGACAGGGAGGAACCCGGCTTGTGCAGGCGGTCCTTGACCTCCTTCCACAGGTTCGCGCCGCGCAGCGAGGACTCGACGAGGTCCGCCGCGTCGCCCTTGGAGATGCGGCGGTTGTTGAGCCGCACGCCCGCGAGGACGTTCTCGGCGATCGACATCGTCGGGAACGGGTTGGGCCGCTGGAAGACCATGCCGATCTGCCGGCGCACGGCCACCGGGTCGACGGCGCGGTCGTACAGGTCGACGCCGTCGACCAGGACGGTGCCCTGCACGTGCGCGCCGGGGATCACCTCGTGCATGCGGTTCAGGGTCCGCAGGAAGGTGGACTTCCCGCAGCCGGACGGTCCGATGAGCGCGGTCACGGACCGCGGCTCGATGATCATCGAGACGTCGGCGACGGCACGGAAGTCCCCGTAGAAGACGTCGAGGTCCTTCACGTCGATGCGCTGGGCCATGGTTCTCCTCAGTGCCCCTTCGCGGGGGCGAAGCGCCGTGCGACCAGGCGCGCGACCAGGTTGAGCAGCAGGACGATGACGACCAGGACCAGGGCGGCAGCCCATGCCCGGTCGAAGTTGATGGTGGGCACGCAGTCGAGCTGGTCCGGCCGGCACGGGACGAGGCCCTGGGAGTACTGCCGGTAGATGAAGACGGGGAGCGTCATCATGCGGCCCTCGAACAGGTTGCCGTTGATCGAGTCGATCACGCCGAGGGTGATGAGCAGCGGCGCGGTCTCCCCGATCACCCGGGCGACCGCGAGCATGACCCCGGTGACGATGCCCGCCGAGGACGTACGCAGCACGACCTTGACGATGGTGCGCCACTTCGGCACCCCGAGCGCCAGGGACGCCTCGCGCAGCTCGTTCGGCACGAGCCGCAGCATCTCCTCCGTGGACCGCACGACGACGGGGATCATGAGGACCGACAGCGCGACCGCGCCCATCACGCCCATCCGGACGCCCGGCCCGAAGATGAGGGCGAACGCCGCGTACGCGAAGAGACCCGCGACGATCGACGGGATGCCCGTCATGACGTCGACGAAGAACGTCACCGCACGGGCGAGCGGCCCTCGGCCGTACTCGACCAGGTAAACGGCGGTCATCAGCCCGATCGGCACCGAGATGAGGGTGGCGGCACCCGTCACGAGGAGCGTGCCCAGGATCGCGTGGTAGATGCCACCCGCGTCCATGCCACCGAACACGCCGCGCATCGAGACCGCGAGGAAGTACGGGCTGAGCCGCTCGTAGCCGTTGCTGAGCACGATCCACACGAGCGAGACCAGCGGGATCATCGCGATCCCGAAGGCGGCCGTGACGACGAGGCGCATCGCGCGGTCGACGGCGTGGCGCCTGCGGTCGGGCCGGGTCAGGAGGTCCCGGGTCGTGGGCGGCGCGGGGGCCGCGAGCGGAGTCGTCGTCGTGGCCATCAGTTCGCTCCCGAGAACGCCGCGCGCCGGGCGACCACCCAGCGTGCGGCCATGTTGACGCCCAGGGTGATGACGAAGAGGGCCAGACCCGTCGCGATCAGCGCGCTCACGCCGAGGGGGTTCGCCTCGGGGAACTGCAGCGCGACGTTCGCCGCGATCGTCTGGTGCCGGCCCGCCATGAGCAGGGCGAGGCTGTACGTCAGGCCGGGCGACAGGATCATGAGGACCGCCATCGTCTCCCCGAGCGCGCGGCCCAGCCCGAGCATCGAGGCGCTGATGACACCGGAGCGCCCGAACGGCAGGACCGCCATCCGCACCATCTCCCAGCGGGTGGCCCCGAGCGCGAGCGCGGCCTCCTCGTGCAGGCGCGGGGTCTGCAGGAAGACCTCGCGCGAGACGGCCGTGACGATGGGCAGGATCATCACCGCGAGCACGACGCCGACCGTCATCATGACGCGCGGCGGCGTCGCCGCGGGGCCCTCGAACAGCGGCACGCCGCCGAGCCGGTCCGCGAGCCACTCCCAGACCGACTGGAGCCTGGGCGCGAGCCACAGACCGCCCCAGAGGCCGTAGACGACGCTCGGGATGGCGGCCAGCAGGTCCACCAGCGAGCCGAGCAGCGCCGCGAGGCGGCGGGGCGCGTAGTGGGAGATGAACAAGGCGATACCGATGGCGACCGGGACCGCCAGGAGCAGGGCGAGGAGGGCGGCGAGCACCGTGCCGAAGATGAGTGGGCCGACGTACCGGGCGAGCGAGCCGTCGTCGGGGATCCAGCTGATCGAGCCGAGCTCGTCGGGCGATGCGGTCAGCGCGGGCAGGGCCTCGAGCAGGAGGAAGCCCGCCACCGCGGCGAGGACCGCGAGGATCAGGACGCCGGACCCCGTGGCGGCCGCCGCGAACACGCGGCCCGCCCGGTCGTGCGAACGGCCCCGGGGGGTGACCACGGTCAGCTCGTTCGTCGGCTCGCTCGTCAGCTCGTTCGTCGGCTCGCTCGTCGGCTCGGTCCTCACGGCGCGATCCCCTCGACGACGGCGAGCACCTGCTCGCGGAGCGTGTCCGACACCGGCGCAGACCCGGCGGCCTGCGCAGCGGTGGCCTGGCCCGCCTCGCTCACGACGTACGCGAGGAACGCCTCGACCAGCCCGGCAGTCCCGGCGTCGTCGTACGCGGTGCAGGCGACGGTGTAGGAGACGAGGACCATCGGGTACGTGCCGGGCGCCGTCGTCGTGCGGTCGAGCTCGACGACGAGGCTCGTCGCCGGGCGGCCCGGTGCGCGCGGCGACGCGTCGACGACGGCGGCCGCGGCCTCGGGCGTGGGCAGCACGGCCTCGTCTCCGACGACGAGCGCGACGGTGCCCAGCCCGGCGGCCTTCGAGGCGTCGGCGTAGCCGATCGTGCCCGTCCCGTCCGTGACGGTCTGCACGACGCCGGACGTGCCCTGCGCGGACTGGCCGCCACTGAACGGCCAGTTGCCGCTCGGCTCGTGGGGCCATGCCTGCGGCGCGGCGGCGGCGAGGTACTCGGTGACGTTCTCGGTCGTGCCGGACTCGTCCGAGCGGTTCACCGGGGTGATCGCCAGGTCCGGCAGCGCGACGCCCGGGTTCTCCGCGGCGATCTCGGGCGCGTCCCACCGCGTGATCGTGCGCGCGAAGATGCCGGCGACCGTTGCCGGTGACATGGTCAGCGCCTCGATGCCCTCGAGGTTGAAGACCACCGCGATCGGGGAGACGTACAGCGGCAGCTCCGCCACGTCGCCGGGCGCGCACCGCGCCGCAGCCGCCTCGAGCTCGGACTCGTCCAGCGGGGCGTCGCTCCCGGCGAAGGCGACCCCGCCCTCCACGAACTGGGTGCGTCCACCGCCCGAGCCGACCGGGTCGTAGCCCACGACCACATCCGGGTAGGCGGACCCGAAGCCGGCGATCCACGCCTGCATCGCCGACTCCTGCGACGAGGCCCCGGCGCCGTCGAGACTGCCCGACAGGTCACCCTGTGCCTCGGGCGCGGCGACCTGGGGGGTCCCGGTGCCGCCCGGGCGCCAGGGGTGGTTGACGGGGTCGTCGGAGCCACAGGCGCCGAGGGGGATGGCGGCGGTCACCGCGAGCGCGATCGCGAGCGCCGTCCGGCGTCGTGTCACGGTCCTCCGATCCTGCGCGGGGCGGGCGCCCCGTCCGCTCCAGCGTAGGAAGGCCCGGTACGCCCGTCCCGCCGGAAGGTGAACGCCGGGTGAACAGGGGCCGAACACTCGCGTGGGGCGGCCGGTCCGGGAAGGACCGACCGCCCCACGGGGAGCGTCAGCTCAGTCAGCCCGGGTGACCGGGCGTCCGGGCGTCCGGGCGTCCGGGCGACCAGGCGACCGGGCGACCAGGTCAGGCGATGTCGTCCACGATCGCCATCACGGCGTCGCGCATGTCCGCCGAGATCGGCGCGGAGCCCGCGGCGTCCGCGGCGGCCTGCTGGCCCTCCTCGCTCGCGACGTACGTCAGGAACGCCTTCACGGAGGCAGCCGTCCCGGGGTCGTCGTACGCGGTGCAGGCCATCGTGTAGGAGACGAGGACGATCGGGTAGACGCCCGACGCCGTCGTGTCCCGCTCGAGCTCACGCACGAGGCTCGTGGCGGCGCGCCCCTCGGCCAGCGGCGAGGCGTCGACGACCGCCGCGGCGGCCTCCGGCGAGTAGGGGACGTAGTCCTCCCCCACCAGGACGGCCACCGTCCCGAGCGTGCCCACCTTCGACGCGTCGGCGTAGGTGATCGCGCCCTCCGCCGACTGCACGGTCTGGACGACGCCCGAGGTCCCCTGCGCGGACTGCGTGCCCGAGAACGGCCAGTCGCCGCTCGGCTCGTGCGGCCACGCGTCACCCGCAGCGGCCGCGAGGTACTCGGTGAAGTTCTCGGTCGTGCCCGACTCGTCGGACCGGTTCACCGGCGTGATCGCGAGGGCCGGGAGCTCGACACCCTCGTTCGCCTCGGCGATCTCCGGGGCGTCCCACGACGTGATCTCGCCCGCGAAGATGCCGGCGAGCGTCTCGGGAGACAGGTTGAGGGAGTCGATGCCGGGGAGGTTGAACGCCACGGCGATCGGGGAGATGTACAACGGCAGCTCGGCGGGCACACCCGGCTCGCAGCGGGCCTCGGCGAGCGCCCACTCCTCCTCGTCGAGCGCCGCGTCGGTCCCGCCGAAGTCGGTGCCGCCCTCGGTGAACTGGGTGCGACCGCCGCCGGAGCCGACGGGGTCGTAGGAGAGGGTGGCGTCCGGGTTCGCGGCCTGGAAGCCGGCGATCCAGGCCTGCATCGCGGACTCCTGGGAGGAGGCGCCCGCGCCCACGAGCGTGCCGCTCGTGCCGCCGTCGGTCGCCTGCTCGGCATCCGTCGTCGCGTCGGTGGTGCCCTCCTGGGTGGGGTTGTCCGAGCCGCAGGCGGCGAGGGTCAGCGCGAGTGCGCCGAACGTGGCGATCATGCCCAGCTTGCGTCGGTGAGGCTTCACAGTTGTCCGTTCCTGTCGCGGTCACCGCCCTCGGTGGGCGGCCGCGCCCGACGATAGGAGGCCGGGGTGACCGCTTCGCCGTCGGCGGCTGAACCGCAGGTGAACAACCGGCGAGCGTTCTACCCCCTCAGCCCGGCTCGACGATCTTGTAGCCGAGGCCCCGAACGGTGACCAGGACCGCGGGGTTCGCCGGGTCGGGCTCGATCTTCGCCCGGATGCGCTTGACGTGGACGTCGAGGGTCTTGGTGTCACCGACGTAGTCCGCGCCCCACACGCGGTCGATGAGCTGACCGCGCGTGAGGACCCGCCCGGCGTTGCGCAGCAGGACCTCGAGCAGGTCGAACTCCTTGAGCGGGAACGGCGTCGGCTCGCCATCGATCTCCACGACGTGACTCTCCGGGTCGAGGCGGACGCGGCCGACCTCGAGGACGTCCGGCTCCGCTGCGGGCGTCGAGGTGCCGCGGCGCCGGAGAACCGCGTGCACGCGCGCGAGGAGCTCGCGCGAGGAGTACGGCTTCGTCACGTAGTCGTCCGCGCCCAGCTCGAGGCCGACGACCTTGTCGATCTCGCTGTCCTTCGCGGTCAGCATGATGACGGGCACGTCGCTGCGACGGCGCAGCTCGCGGCACACGTCCGTGCCGCTGCGGCCCGGGAGCATCAGGTCGAGCAGGACGAGGTCGGCGCCGCCGTCGGCGAAGCGCTCGAGCGCGGCGTCTCCCGTCGCGGCCTCGACCACGTCGTAGCCGTCCTTGCGCAACAGGTAGGCGAGCGGCTCGCGGTAGGACTGCTCGTCCTCGACGACGAGGATGCGGGTCATCGGTTCCCTTCCGGCGTGGGTGCAGAGGTGAGGGGCAGGTGCACCGTGAACGTCGAGCCCTTCCCGGGCTCGGACCAGAGTGTGACCTCGCCGCCGTGGTCGGCAACGACGTGCTTGACGATGCTCAGGCCGAGGCCGGTGCCGCCGGTGTCGCGGGCGCGAGCCGGGTCGACGCGGTAGAACCGCTCGAAGACACGGGGCTGGGCCTCGGCCGGGATACCGGTGCCCTGGTCGACGACCGAGACGTCCACCGTGCCGGCCTCCGGGTGCAGCGAGGTGCCGACGGCGACGCGCTGGCCGGGCTCGGAGTACGCGACCGCGTTGTCGACGAGGTTGCGGACGGCCGTGACGAGCATGTGGTGGTCGCCGAGCACCGTGACGTGCGGCCCGCTCACGTCGACCGTGATGCCGCGCGCGGCGGCGGCCGTGCGCGCACGGTCGACGGCCTCCGCGATCACCGCGGCGACGTCGACCTCCGCGGCGACGAACGCCGAGCCGGACTGGACCCGGGAGAGCTCGAGGACGTCGTGCACGAGCGCTGCGAGGCGTTGGGACTCCACCTGGATCCGCCCCGCGAAGCGCCGCACGGCCTCCGGGTCGTCCGCAGCCTCGGCGATGGCTTCGCCGAGCAGGGCGAGCGCACCGACCGGCGTCTTGAGCTCGTGGGACGCGTTGACGACGAAGTCACGCCGAGCGGCCTCGACGCGGCGCGCCTCGACCCGGTCCTCGGCGAGGAGCAGGAGGTGGCGCACGCCGAGCGGGGCGGCGCGCAGCCGCAACGGCTGCGGCCCGCGACCCAGCAGCAGCGGCGGGAGGTCGAGCTCGACGTCCCTGCTCTCACCGTCGGCCGCGACGTCGGACAGCAGACGCTGCGCGACGGGGTTCACGACACGGTCCCCGCGCACGAGGCGGTGCGCGAAGGCCGCCGCGCTGGCGCGCACGACGCGCAGGTCGGTCGTCGTGACGACCGCGCCGAAGGGCAGGACCTCGAGCAGGGCCGTCGCGTCGTCGGACAGCGGGGGCGGCTCCGCGGGGTCGGGGACACGCTGCTGGTCGCGCTCGCTCAGGCGGAACGCCAGAGCCGCGGCGAGCCCGACGAGGACGCCGAGCAGGCCGGCGCCGAGCACCAGCAGACCATCGATCACACCGCCAGCGTAGGGGCGCACCCGTGCGCCCCGGCTGCACAAGGCCCGTCCGCCGACTACCGTCGGTCGAGAGTTCACCTGCGCGTGGCGAAGCGTTCACCCTGCGCTGGCACCCTGGGCGACGCACCTGACGAGAGGGACGAGATGCGGCAGGTTTTCTTCGCCGAGCTGGAGGCGCTCGGCCACGACCTGACGGCGATGAGCCGCCTCGTCGAGACGGCGATCGATCAGGCCGGCACGGCGCTCCTGACGGCGGACCTCACGCTCGCCGAACAGGTGATCGAGGCCGACCACGCGATCGACGCGATGGAGCGCGACCTCGACGACCGTTGCGTCCTGCTCATCGCACAGCAGCAACCGGTCGCGAGCGACCTGCGCACCGTCATCTCGGCGCTGCGCATGAGCGCGAGCCTGGAGCGGATGGGCGACCTGGCGCGCCACCTCGCCGAGATCGCCCGGCTCCGCTACCCGGAGCCGATGGTCCCCGAGCCGCTCGACGACCTGTTCCGGCAGCTGCACGGCGCCGCGGTGCGGATCGCGGGCGAGGTCACGGCGGTGCTGGAGGCCCGCGACGTCGACATGGCGCGCGCGATCGACGACGACGACGACCTCCTGGACCGGCTGCACGCCGAGACCTTCGAGGCGACGCTGGGCGGGACGCTCGACCTCACGGCGCAGCAGGTCGTCGACATCACGCTCGCGGCCCGGTACTTCGAGCGCTTCGGCGACCACGCGGTGTCGGTCGCCAGCCGCGTCGTGTACCTCGTCACGGGGACCGAGTACACCCACCACTGAGTGCTGCGGCCCCAGGGGCCAGCCCGCCGGAATCCCGCGGGCGGCGTCGGCGTTCCCAGCGACATGACCACCAGTGGCCCGACGCCGGCGGCGTCCTCCGTCAGTGAGCTCCGTCTCGTCGTCACAGCGGCCGACTGGGATGCCGCCGTCGCGCTCTACCGGGACGCCCTCGGCCTGTCCCAGGTCGCGGACTTCTCCGGTGAGCAGGGGCGGGTGATCCTGCTCGAGGCGGGCCGCGCCACGATCGAGGTGATGGATGCCGACCAGGCGGCCTACGTCGACGACCTCGAGGTGGGCAGGCGCGTCACCCCCGCGCTGCGGGTAGCGCTCCGGGTGCCCGACGCCGACGCCACCACGCGTCGGCTCGCGGAGGCGGGCGCCGAGGTGGTCGCCGACGCCACCGCCACCCCGTGGGGGTCGCGGAACGCACGCCTTGACACCCCGCCCCTGCATCTCACGGTCTTCGACGGCGGGGACTGACCAGCAGGGCTGGGCCGTCTCACTCGTGCGAGAGCCTGTGTGCGCGGAGGTGGCGGTGGAGGGCTCGCTCGAGTGGGGAGTGGCGTGGGGGTGCTGCGGCTCCCGCGCTCGTGGTGGTCGATCGCCGTGCCGGTGGCCGGGTGCGTGCGGGAGCCCCGAGCGCCGGTCGTGTCGTCGGCGGCTGCGGTGGCGGCTGCGGTGGCGGCGGGGCGTGGCCCGCTGGCTTTTGCGGTTCCGCTGGGGTCGGTGGAGGTGGCGCGGTGGAGGTGTAGGCGTGGCCGCCCGGGGTGCTCGTGGTGACGGTGTGCCGGCCCGTGGCCGGGTCGGCGGTGACGCTCTGACGCAGGGCGCCGGTGGTCTTGGCGTGGTTGCACGCCTCGCACAGCCCCTGACCGTTGCCCAGGGTCGTGGGACCGCCGCCCGCGGCGGGGGTGACGTGGTCCAGGTGGCGGATCGGGGCGTCGCAGTACGGCGTGCGACACAGCCCCTGGTCCCGCACCCGCAGCACCCGGGCCAGGCCACCGGCGAAGAACCGCCCTGTCGACGACGCGCCCACCAGGCGGCCACCGGGGTCGGTGTAGATCCGGCGCAGCCAGACGGCGTCGGCGTCCAGGCCGTTGCCGACCAGGTTCCGCGCCACCTGCGCGGGCACGCCGCCGGCGCCGGCGGGGGCGTCGGTCAGCAGACCGGGCTCGTGGCCCGCGCCGAGAAGGGTCGCGTCGGAGACCACGAGGTTCACCAGCACCGGCACGGCGTCGGCGGCGGGTTGGCCGGTGAGGCGCTCCACGAGGGTGTCGGCCATCACCTGCCCCCGCGATCGAGGCACGACCGGGGCGTCCTGGGGCAGGGCGTCACCCGCCCCGTCGCCCGTGGCGGCCGCGGTGTCCGCGGCCGCGCGCAGTGCCGCATACGCGGCCACACCCTGGGTGACCGGCAGCAGGGCGGTCAGGTACGTCATCGTGTCCGGGGCCGGACGCAACCACACCGACCGCTCCGAAGCCGCCCGCCGCGCCCGCTCCGCCACCGCCGCCGGGTCCAGCTCCGCGGACAGACGCTTCACCGTGCCCACCAGGGCAGCCGTGCCCAGGCCCTCCAGGCCGGCCAGGTCCCCGCAGACGAGCGCGTCGACCCGGGCGCGGGCCTCCACGGGCAGGTGCGCGGTCTCCTTGACCAGCAGCATCGCCCGCCACGGCGAGAGCACCCCGGCACGCAACGCCGCCCAGGTGCACGGCATCTCGCCCTGCCACACCCGCGCCGCATCCAAGAACGACCGCGCCCGCGCCCGCGCCGGAGACTCCCGCAACGCCAGCCCGACGCGCACCGGCACATCCCGACCCCGACGCTCCGCCGGCACCCCTGCCGCGGCCTCCTCCGCGCGCACCGCCTCATCAGGCCTCCTTTCGCACCTGTGGACACGCTGGGGCCGACCCGTGCTCCACCCCGCCGTGCCCGCCCAGCCAACCGCCTGCCCCGGTCAGACCTCGATCGCGACCGGCCCGCGCGCGGCCGCGTCCGGCGTCGGTCGCGGCCGGAGGGCGCCGATCACCGCGACACCCAGCACGGCACCGACCACCTGGGCCGCCACATAGGCCGGCACACCGCCGGGCGCGATGCCCGTGGCGGTGTCGCTCAGCGCACGCCCGACGGTGACCGCGGGGTTCGCGAAGGCCGTCGACGACGTGAACCAGATCGCGGAACCGATCCACGCGGCGACGGCGGGCGCCGCGAGGTGCGTGCGTCCCGTCCGGACGAGCGCGAGCACGAGCGCCACGAGTCCCGCGGTGGCGACGACCTCGCCGAGGAGCTGCCCGGCGCCACCGCGCGACGTCGTCGCGACGGCCGTCGGCACGGCGAACATCGCGTTGGCGAGCACGGCACCCGACCCAGCGCCCAGCACCTGGGCAGCGATGTACGCCGCCGCGTCCTGTCCGCGCAGGCCGCCTCCGCCCCGACGGGACGTCCACCAGTCCGCGAGCGAGACGACGGGATTGAGGTGCGCCCCCGAGACGGGGCCGAGCACCGTGACGAGCGCCCCGAGCGCGAGCACCGTGGCCACGGTGATCTGCAGCAGCTGCAACCCGGCGTCACCGGGCGAGAGCCGCTGCGCCATGATGCCGGACCCGACGACGGCCGCGGTGAGCGCGGCCGTGCCGAGAAGCTCGGCGAGCAGACGGCGCCCGATCCCCTCCGTCACGCGACGGGCTCGACGCCGAGCTCACGCAGCAGGGCCTCGACCCGGCGTCGGATCTCGTCCCGGATCGGGCGGACCGCCTCGACGCCCTGGCCGGCGGGGTCGGCGAGGGCCCAGTCCTCGTACCGCTTGCCCGGGAAGATCGGGCACGCGTCCCCGCAGCCCATCGTGATGACGGCATCGGACGCCTGGACGGCGTCGGTCGTGAGCACCTTCGGCTGCTCCGCGCGCATGTCGATGCCGACCTCGAGCATCGCGTCGACGGCCGCGGGGTTGATCTGGTCAGCGGGGGCGGAACCCGCCGACCGCACCTCCACGGCCCCGCCGGACAGGTGCCGCGTCCAGGCGGCGGCCATCTGCGAACGGCCAGCGTTGTGCACGCAGACGTACAGGACGCTCGGGCGGTGGTCGTTCGTGCCGGTCATCGGGTCTCCTCGGGTGGGGGCGGACGGGGTCAGGTCAGGACGATTGCTCGGGTCGGGACCGGCGGGTCAGGTCAGGACGGGGCGGGCGCGGGGGCGCCGTCGTCGAGGCGGGACGCGAGGTCGGCGACACGGCGCTCGATCCGGGCGAGCGCCGTCTCGAAGGCGTCGGGGTCGCCGCGCCGCACCGGGTCCGGTACGGACCAGTGCCCGACGGCAAGCCCGGGCACCGCCTCCTCGTGCGCGCGGTCACACACGGTGACGACGTAGTCGCCGTCGGCCAGGACGTCGTCGAGCGAACGGGGCTCACCCAACGGCGGCAGGTGGTGGCGCCGGGCGACCCGCACGGCGCCGGGCGCCACCTGGTGGGCCGGGTGCGTCCCCGCCGAGGCGGCGGGGAGGCGGCTCACGCACTGCCAGGCGGCGGCCGCGAGCTGGGACCGGGCGGAGTTGGCGGTGCACACGAACACGACCCGCGCCGGCGGGGCCGGCCGGGGCCCCCCGACGGTTGCGACGCCGTCGAGCGCGCCGTCGACGAGCGAGAGGTACGTCCGGCGGCGGTCCCCCTCCGAGCGGGTCCGCCGGACGAGGCCGCTGCCCACGAGGACGCCGACGTGGTGGGCCACGAGGTTGGACGGCATGCCCAGCCGCGCGCCGAGCTCGGACGGCGACGCGTCGGACCAGGCGAGGACGTCGAGCACGGCGAGCCGGGCGGGGTCCGCGAGGACGGCGTGCACCCGCGCGCGCCGCTCCCGGTCATTTCGCTCAGCGTCCATTGAGTCAATGTTGACTGAGATACCTGCCGATGGTCAAGCCGGAGCGGACGCGCGGCGCGCGGCGCACGCCCCGCTCGGGTGCAGGTCCGGCGCGGAGCCCGACGTCGGTCGGCGCCGCGCTCAGCGGCCGATCTGGGCCGCCGCCGCGATCGCCTCGGCGGCACCCGCCGGGTCGAGGTACGTGCCACCTGCGACCACGGGGCGCAGCGTCTCCTCGTCGAGGTCGTACCGCAGCGGGATGCCGTTGGGCACCTCGAGCGAGGCGATCGCCTCGTCGTCGATCCCGTCGATGTACTTCAGCAGCGCGCGGATCGAGTTGCCGTGCGCCGCGACGAGGACCACCCGGCCCGTGCGCAGGTCCGCCGTGATCTCGCCCTGCCAGTACGGCAGCGCGCGCACGACGACGTCGCGCAGCGCCTCGCCGAGGATCTCCGGCTCGTCCGCCGGCCGCGTGTGCCCCGCACCGAACGACCGGTCCGCCGCCCCGGTCGACGCCGGGTCGAGCCGGGGCGGCGCCACCTCGTACGACCGCCGCCACGCCCGGAACGCCTCGTCGCCGAACTCCTCGCGGACCTGCTTCTTGTCCTTGCCCTGCAGCGCGCCGTAGTGGCGCTCGTTGAGCCGCCAGCTCCGGGCCACGGGGATCCAGTGCCGGTCGCACGCGTCGAGCGCGAGGTTCGCCGTGGTGATGGCGCGCCGCCGCAGGGAGGTGTGCACGACATCGGGCAGCAGCCCCGCCTCGCGCAGCAGCACCCCGGCCCGCCGGGCCTGGGCTAGGCCGAGCTGCGTGAGCGGGACGTCCTGCCAGCCCGTGAAGACGCCCTCGGCGTTACCGAGGCTCTGCCCGTGGCGCAGGAGGACCAACGTGTGGGTCACGGCACCTCCCCCCTCGAGCAGCGTGTCCTGGGTCCGGCGAAGCGCGTCCTGGTCCGACGACGCGGCGGCCCGCCACCCGGGTCGGGAGGCGGGCCGCCGCGCGTTCGGCTACTTGCCCTGGTTGGCGACGGCCTTGATGGCCTCGGCCGCGGCGTCCGGGTCGAGGTAGGTGCCGCCCTTGGTGATGGGCTTGAAGTTCTCGTCGAGCTGGTAGAGCAGCGGGATGCCCGTCGGGATGTTCAGGCCGGCGATCGACTCGTCGTCGATGTCGTCCAGGTACTTCACGATGGCGCGCAGCGAGTTGCCGTGCGCGGCGACGAGCACCGTCTTGCCGGCCTGCAGGTCGGGGACGATGTCGCTGTGCCAGTACGGCAGGGCGCGCTCGAGGACGTCCTTGAGGCACTCGTTGAGGACGGGCTCGATGTCGGCGTAGCGCGGGTCCGCGTCCTGGCTGAACTCCGAGCCGAGCTCGATCGCGGGCGGCGGCACGTCGTAGGAGCGGCGCCACAGCATGAACTGCTCGTCGCCGTACTCGTCGCGGATCTGCTTCTTGTCCTTGCCCTGGAGCGCGCCGTAGTGACGCTCGTTGAGGCGCCAGTTGCGCTTGACGGGGATCCAGTGCCGGTCGGCCTTGTCCAGGGCGAGGTTCGCCGTGGTGATGGCTCGACGCAGGAGGGAGGTGTGGACGACGTCGGGCAGGACGCCCTCCGCGGCCATGAGCTCGCCGCCGCGGGCGGCCTCGGCCTGGCCCTTCTCGGAGAGGGCGACGTCCACCCAGCCGGTGAACAGGTTCTTCGCGTTCCACTCGCTCTCGCCGTGGCGGAGCAGGACAAGGGTGTAGGTCATGGGTCAATCCTGCCGCAGGCGGCGCCCGGCCGCGCCGGGACCCTTGACCCGTGGACAGGTCGTGGGTGAGGCCGGCTCAGGCCGCGGCGAACGTACGACGGCGGACGCCCGCCTCGCGGTAGACGCCGAGCATCGCGTCGGCGGCGGCGTCCCAGCCGCGTCGCGCCGCGTGTCGGTGCGCGCCGACACCGAGGACGCCCCGGCGGACCGGGTCGGCGAGCAGGTCGCCGAGGACGCGCGCCCAGGTGGCCGGGTCGTGGTCGGGCACGAGCAGGCCGGAGTCACCGTGCCGGACGACGGAGCACAGGCCGCCGACGCGCGCGGCGACGACGGGTGTCCCGCACGCCTGCGCCTCGGACGCGACGAGCCCGAACGACTCGCTGCGCGAGGGCACCGCGACGACGTCGGCCGCGCGGTACCAGCGACCGAGCGCGCTGCGGTCCACGGGCGGTCGCATGTCGACGTGCGACGCGACGCCGAGGCGCGCGGCGAGCGCCGCGAGCTCGCGCAGGCGGGTCTGTGACCCGCTGGGGCCGCCGAGGACCACCAACCGGGGGACGCGACCGCCCCGCCCACGTCCCTCGGGGCCGTCGGGGCCGCGTCGCGCGGCGAGCTCGGCGAGGGCGCGCACGAGCACGTCGGGCGCCTTGAGGGGCTGCACGCGGCCGGCGAACAGGATGATCGGCTCGGTCGGGTCGAGGCCCAGCTCGGTGCGGGCGCGCAGCTGGGCGGCGCCGAGGTGCGCGCCGTCCACGACGGGCGTGCCCGGGTGGAACAGCCCGGTGTCGACGCCCGGCTGGACGACGTGCACCGCTTCGGCGTCGGCGCCGTAGCAGCCGACGAGGTCGGTCGCCTCGTGCGGTGCGCTCGTGACGAGCGCGTGCGCGGCCGCGACGACCTCCTCCTCGCCCCGCACCCGCAGGGCCGGCTCGGGCCGGTCGCCGGGCGCGAGCGCCGCGTTCTTGACCTTGGCGAGCGTGTGCATGGTGTGCACGAGCGGGGCGTCCCAGCAGCGCGCGGCGTCGCGCCCCACGAGCCCGGAGATCCAGTAGTGGGAGTGCACGACGTCGTACCCGTGGCACGGCCGGGAGGCACGCAGCAGGGCGGCGCTGAAGGCGGGGACGAGGCTCGGCAGGTCGGCCTTGTCGATGGGCCCGGCGGGGCCCGCGGGGATGTGCCGCACCGTGACTCCCGGGGTCACGGGCACGATCTCGGGCAGCGTCGGGTCGACCGTGCGCGTGAACACGTCGACCGTGGCGCCCCGGCCGGCGAGCGCGCCGGCGAGCTCGGTGACGTACACGTTCATGCCTCCGGCGTCGCCCGTGCCCGGCTGGTCGAGCGGCGACGTGTGCACCGAGAGCATCGCGATGCGCGGCCCCGTCATCACCACCCCTCTCATCGGTTGAACACGCAACTACCAATTATCCGTCACACACGCGCGTGGTGGGTACCGATGGCCGGGTGAGGTCACTCCGGGACGGCCACGACGCACGCGGGGCTGGGCACGTCGAGCCCGTCGACGACGGCGCCGCCCGGCCCGCCCTGCCATCGCACCGACACGACGCGCCCCGACTCCTGCAGCGCCACGACCGCCAGGTCCCCGACGACGGCGAAGTGCCGCGGCCACGCACCGCCGAGTGCGACGTCAGCCACGTGCTCCAGGCGTGCACCGTCGTCGTGCACCTCGAAGCGGGCGAGGACGTCGGCGCCGCGCACGCTGACCAGGACGGACACCGACCCGCCCGACGACTCCCCGCCGGTCACCACGATGTGGCCGGGCAGCGAGCGGTCGCCGGTCCGTACGGGGGCCGCGCACGCCGGGAGCACCTGGCCCGGCTCGAGGTGCTCCCCCGTCCACCGCAGCACGTGGACCGTGCCGTCGAGCTCTCCGACGACGTACACGTGGCCGCCCGGGCCCAGCGCCATGTGCCGCGGCCCGGTGCCCGGTGGCAGGACCGCCGCGAGCCCGTCCTCGGCGAGCAGCCCGTCGGGTTGGACGCGGTACCGACGGATCTCGTCGGTACCGAGGTCCGCCGCGAGCAGGTGCGCCCCGCCCGGCGCGAGCACGGTCGAGTGCACGTGCGGGCCCTCCTGCCGGTCGCCGTCCGGCCCGCGGCCCGAGTGCTCGAAGACCTGTGCGACCCCGCCCGTGAACGCGCCGTCGTCGGTCACCGGGACGACGGCGACCGAGCCGCTCCCGTAGTTCGCGACGTACGCGACGGACCCCGCCCGGACGCCGGCCGGGGCGCCAGCCGGGGCGCCTCCCGGGTGGCCTCCCGGGTGGCCGGCCGGGTGGCCGGCCGCGGGGTCGGACGGCCAGAGCACGTGGCACGGTCCGCTGCCGCCGGAGGAGACGGTCTCGCGCTCGACGAGCGCACCGTCCGCGTCGGGCGTGAGCCGGGTCACGCGACCCGGCGAGGTCTCCCCCACCGCCAGGACGGCACCGCCGCGCACCGCGAGGAACGACGGCGCCGGGGTCGTCGCGACCTTGCGGCCCGCCAGCCCGCCGGTGCGGACGTCGAGGTCGAGGGCCCACAGGCCCTCGCCCTGTCCGGGCGGCGCCTCGGCGCCCGCCGGGGGGTAGGTGCCCACGAGGAGGCGCAGGGTGCCGGTCATCCAGGCAGCCTAGGCCCGGGCGCACGACGACGCCCCGGGCGGGGATGCCCGGGGCGTCGTCGTCGGATCGTGCGCTACCGCGTCAGCGGACGGTGGCGCCCGACTTGCGCTTGTTGATCAGGTCGAACGCGACCGCGGCGAGGAGGACCAGGCCCTTGATGACCTGCTGCCACTCCGAGCCGACGCCCATGATCGACAGACCCATGTTGAGGACGCCCATGATGAGCGCACCGACGATGACACCGGACACGCGGCCGATACCGCCGTACACCGACGTGCCACCGATGAAGCAGGACGCGATCGCGTCGAGCTCGTACATGTTGCCCGCGTTCGCCGTGGCCGCACCGGCCTTCGACGTCGTGACGATCGCCGCCACGGCCGAGAGGAAGCCGATGTTGACGAAGACCCAGAAGTTCATCTTCCGGGTGTTCACACCGGACAGGATCGCCGCCTGCAGGTTGCCACCCATCGCGTACACGTTGCGACCGAACACGGTGCGCTGCGTGACGAACGAGTAGACCACCACGACGACGCCGATGATGAGCAGGACGATCGGCGTGCCGCCGCGGCTGCCCGCGAGGACCCACGCGAACGCCGCGATGAGGGCCGCGAAGACGGCGTTCTTCGCGACGAAGATCGCGAAGGGCTCCATCGCGAGCTCGTGCTTGCGCAGCGACGCGCGGGCACGGAGCTGGCTGATGATCAGGCCCGCGATGACGAGGGCGCCGAGCACCAGGGTCACCACGTCCTTGCCCGCGACGTACTTCAGGAAGTTGTCGACGGAGCCGTTCGAGATGGCGACGAAGCCGGCGGGGAAGCTGGCCTTGGTCTGACCGACCAGGACGATCGCAAGACCGCGGAAGATGAGCATTCCGCCGAGGGTCACGATGAACGCCGGAATGCCGACGTAGGCGACCCAGAATCCCTGCCACGTGCCGACGATGACGCCGACGAGCAGACCACCGAGGACGGCGACCCACCACGGCCAGCCGTAGTCCTTCATCATGATGGCGCACGCGCCGCCGATGAACGCGACGACGGAGCCGACCGACAGGTCGATGTGACCCGCGATGATCACGATGACCATGCCGACGGCCAGGATCATGACGTAGGCGTTCTGCTGGATGAGGCTCGCCACGTTGTTGGAGAGCAGCAGCTTGCCCTCCGTCGTGATCTGGAAGAAGGCGACGATCACGAAGAGCGCCGCGACGATTCCGTACTGGCGCAGGTTCCCCCCGAGCGTCTGCTTGAGCGTGGTCACCAGGTCACGTCCTTGTCCCCGGCGCCCGCAGTGGCACCGGCCTTGTCCGAGTCAGTCATGGTCATGTAGCGCATGAGGCTCTCCTGGGTGGCGTCCTCACGGGAGACCACACCCGTGATCCGGCCTTCGCACATCGCGTAGATCCGGTCGCACATGCCGATGAGCTCGGGGAGCTCGGAGGAGATCATGATGATGGCCTTGCCGGCGTTCGCGAGGGCGTTGATGATCGTGTAGATCTCGTACTTCGCGCCGACGTCGATGCCGCGGGTCGGTTCGTCGAGGATCAGGACGTCGGCGTCCGTGTAGATCCACTTCGAGAGCACGACCTTCTGCTGGTTGCCACCCGAGAGGTTGCCCGTCAGTACGTCGACGTTCGGGGCCTTGATGTTCATCTCGGAGCGGTACTTGTGCGCGACCTTGGACTCACCGTTCGGGTCGACGACCCCCATCCGGGCCAGCTTGCCGAGCGCCGCCGCGGCGATGTTCGTCTTGATGTCCTGGATGAGGTTCAGCCCGTACCGCTTGCGGTCCTCCGTCGCGTAGGCGATCCCGTTCCCGATGGCGTCCTTGACGCTCGAGAGCGAGATCTCCTGGCCGTCCTTGACGACGGTGCCGGAGATGTCCGCGCCGTAGGTGCGCCCGAAGAGGCTCATCGCGAGCTCGGTGCGGCCGGCGCCCATGAGGCCCGCCAGGCCGACGACCTCGCCGCGGCGGACCGCGATGCTCGCGTCGTCGACGATCTTGCGCTCCCGCTGGATCGGGTGGTGCACGGTCCAGTTCTCGACGCGCAGCACCTCGTCACCGACCTGGGGGGTCCGTTCCGGGTAGCGGTGGTCCATCGAGCGGCCCACCATCGCGCGGATCAGGTCCTCCTCGGTGACCGGCGTCTCGCCGTGCATGTCGAAGGTCTCGATCGTCTGGCCGTCACGGATGACGGTCGTACGGTCCGCGATCGAGATGAGCTCGTTGAGCTTGTGGCTGATGATGATCGAGGTGATCCCGCGCTCGCGCAGTGCTCGGATCAGACCGAGCAGGTGGGCGGAGTCACGCTCGTTCAAGGCCGCCGTCGGCTCGTCGAGGATGAGCAGCTTGACCTCCTTGGAGAGCGCCTTCGCGATCTCCACGAGCTGCTGCTTACCGACGCCGATGTCGTAGATCTTGGTGTCGGGGCTGTCGGTCAGACCGACCTCGGCGAGCAGCCTCGCCGCCTCGGCGTTGGTCCGGCTCCAGTCGATGACGCCGCGAGTCGCCCGCTCGTTGCCGAGGAAGATGTTCTCGGCGATCGACAGGTACGGGCTCAGCGCGAGCTCCTGGTGGATGATGACGATGCCGTGGTGCTCGCTGTCGCGGATGCTCCGGAACTCCACGGGCCGGCCCTCGAAGACGATCTCGCCCTCGTAGCTGCCGTGCGGGTAGACACCGGACAGGACCTTCATCAAGGTCGACTTGCCGGCGCCGTTCTCACCGCAGATGGCGTGAATCTCGCCGGGACGGACGTCGAGGGACACGTCCTTCAGGGCCATCACACCGGGGAAGGTCTTGATGATGGAGCGCATCTCCAGGATGGGGGGCGCGCTTGCGTCGTAGCTGTGCTCGGACATGCTTCGCTCGCTGTCTACTCGTGGACGGGACTGATCGGATCGCGACCGGCCGGAACCGACCTGCCCGGTGACGGTGCACCGGGCAGGTCGGTCAGCCGAGCGGGATCAGAGACCGAGGTCCTCGGCCGAGTAGAACCCGGACTCCACGAGGTCGGACTCGACGGTGTCCGCCGTGACGACCTTCGGGTCGATGAGGTAGGTCGGGACGACCTTCACACCGTTGTCGTACGTCGTCTCGTCGTTGACCTCGACGGTCTCGCCGTCGACGATCTGCTGGACCATGAGGGCGACGCGGTCGGCGAGCTCACGCGTGTCCTTCCACACCGTCATCGACTGCTTGCCGGCGAGGATGTTGAGCACGTTCGCCTGGTCGCCGTCCTGGCCGGTGAGGACCGGGTACTCGTCGCCGGGGGCGTAGCCCGCGCCCTCGAGGGCCTGGGCGATGCCGAGGGCCAGCGAGTCGTTCGGGGAGAGGACGGCGTCGAGCGCGGTGCCGTCGTTGTAGAAGGAGTTGAGCCGGTTGGTCATCTCGTCCTGAGCGTCCTCGGTGCCCCAGCCGAGGATGCCGACGGACTGCCAGTCGTCGTTGCTCGCGGGGTTCTTGCCGGACGGGCTCACGAGCTTGCCCTCCTCGAAGTACGGGAGCAGGACGTCCCACGCACCGGAGAAGAAGAACTTGGCGTTGTTGTCGTCGGGCGAACCGGCGAAGGGCTCCAGGTTGAACGGGCCCTCGGCGTTGTCGAGGTCGAGTGCGTCGCGGATGAACTCGCCCTGGAACTTGCCGACCTGGTAGTTGTCGAACGTCGCGTAGTAGTCGACGTCCGGGGTCTCGTTGATGAGGCGGTCGTAGGCGATGACCGTGATGTCCTGCTCCTTGGCGTCAGCCAGGATCGGGGCGAGGGCGGTGCCGTCGATCGACGCGATGACGAGGATGTCGGCTTCCTGGTTGATCATGTTCTGGATCTGCGAGATCTGCTGGTCGACCTCGTTGTCCGCGTACTGCAGGTCGACCTGGTAGCCGGCCTCCTCGAGCAGACCCTGGAGGTTCGAGCCGTCCTTGTTCCAGCGCTCGAGGGAACGCGTCGGCATCGCGATGCCGACCAGGATGTCCTCAGGAGCCGCAGCGTCGTCGCCACCGTCGTCGGTGCCGGTCGTCGCCTCGGCGTCGTCGTCCCCGCCACGCTCGGACTCGCACGCGCCCAGCGAACCGAGAAGGACAGCGGCGGACGCGAGAGCCGCGACCGTCTTGAACTTGCGCAATGACATCTTCGTCACCCTTCGTCGAGGCGCGCACCGGCCGTTCCGGTGTGCATGCCTTCCACCCACAGACCTGGGACTGGACCACGCGTCGTCGCGGGGTCCCAAGGGGCCGCCCAGATTTGTTGACGCGCTGAACCTAGGGGCCCACCAAACCGGGCACAAGGGTCTGCGGTAACGATGAGATCACAAGTTGAACTCAAGAGGGACAGACGGCGGAGCGGAAGCGCTCCCACGGTCTCCGGGCAGCCTGGAACGCCTTGTCGGAGGCGGTTCGGGGGCGCTGAGGGGCCCGGCTCGACGGCCCTCGGGAGAGCCGTGGGAGGGTGCGCCGAGAGGGTGCATCCGGGGCCCGGGAGGCGGTCCGGGCGAGCCGTCAGGCCCGTTCGGGACGGCGTCGCACCCCGCCGGAGAAGACCCGGGACAAGGGCGACGCCGACACCCCGCGGTCCGTGTCCGAGCGAAGGGCCGGGCGCGTGGGTGCCGGCGTCGAAAGCAACGAACGCTCGGCTGAGATTTGTTGCCGGGCTGAACATAACCGCCCGGCCCTGGTCGCGTCCAGTCTCGATGCGGCATGTGGAGTGGTTCTCACCCTCTCGTCCACCCGGTCGGACGAGTGCCTCGCGGGGCCCTACCCGGAGGTCTGGGACCAGGCCGCAGGCTCCTCGACGAGCACTCTCAGGGCGTCGATCGCCGCGCCTGTCATGGCCGGGTACTGCCGCGCCACGGCAACGCTCAGGTCGACGTGCGACCAGGGCGCGGTGATCGCCCGGCGCTCGAGCTGGAGCATGACCGGGGCGCGCAGGTACTCCGCGAGCTCGGCGTAGATGCCACCGAGGATGACGTGCGGCAGCTCGAGGGTGTTGACGACGTTGGCGAGAGCCACCCCCAGCGCTCCCCCGGCGACGTCGAGCGCCGCGAGCGTGGGCGGGTCGCCCCGGCGGGCCGCGGCCACGATGTCCGCGACGTTCGAGCCGCGCGGCAGACCAGAGCGCTGCGCGATCGCGTCCTGGCCCGCGAACGACTCGAGCGTGCCGCCCTCGTCGAACGAGCCCGTGGTGCCCACGACCGTGTGCCCGATCTCCCCGCTCCAGCCGTGCGGGCCGCCCCAGATGGCGCCGTCGAGCACGATCGCGCCACCGATGCCGACCTCGCCGGAGACGTACACGAAGCTCGCCGGCCTGCCCCTGCGCGCGCGTGCCTCCGCGCGCGCAGCAAGGTTGGCCTCGTTGCCGAGGCGCGGGGGCATGCCTGCCAGCACCGGGTCCGAGGCGAGGAGCCCGATGACGTCCACGTCCCGCCAGCCCAGGTTCGGCGCGAGCCGCAGGGGCCCGGTCACGTCGTCGACGACGCCGGGCAGCGCGAGCGCGGTCCCGACGATGCGCACGCCGTCGGCCGACAGGAGCGCGAGCACCGGGTCGGCGAGCGAGGCCAGACGGTCCAGCACCAGGTCGGGGCGGCTGCCCCGGAAGTCACCGAGCTCGATGCGCTCCGTGAGGACGCGGCCGCCGAGGTCGAGGGCACGCACGCCCAGGTAGTCGACGTTGATCTCCATGCCGACCGCCGCGACGGTGCCGCGGGCCGGGACGAGCGGCACGGCGGGCCGTCCGGCGCGCTGGGCCGCGACAGGCTCCAGCTCCGCGACGAAGCCCACCTCGAGCAGGTGGTCCACGAGCGCCGACACCGTCGCGCGCGTCAGGCCCGTAGCCGCGGCGATGTCCGCGCGCGACACTGGGGTGGGGGCGTCGAGGACATGCCGCAGCGTCAGGGCGAGGTTGTGGTGCCGCAGGCTCTCCTGACGGGCCGCTCGCCCGCTGCTCGTCACCCGCCGCGGCTGCGCCATGGCCTTGACCCTACCGCTTTTCGCAGATAAGTTCAGCGGAACAACAAATCGGCGGTCGCCCGCCCATCGCAGCCGGCGAGATCCCCGGCCACACGTCTCGACGAGGAGTACAGATGGTTCGCAAGCCCACCCCCGAGGACAAGTTCTCCTTCGGTCTGTGGACGGTCGGGTGGTCTGCCCGTGACCAGTTCGGTGACGCCACGCGTCCCGACCTCGACCCGGTCGTCTCGGTCCACAAGCTCGCCGAGCTCGGCGCCTCCTTCGTGACCTTCCACGACGACGACGTCGTGCCCTTCGGCTCCGACGCCGCCGAGCGCGACCGCATCCTCACCCGGTTCAAGGCCGCGCTGGCCGAGACGGGCGTCGCGGTGGAGATGGTCACCACCAACACGTTCAGCCACCCGATGTTCAAGGACGGCGCGTTCACCTCGAACGACCGCACCGTGCGCCGCTACGCGCTCCGCAAGATCCTGCGCAACGTCGACCTGGCGGCCGAGCTCGACGCCAAGACGTTCGTCATGTGGGGCGGCCGCGAGGGCGCCGAGTACGACGCCTCGAAGGACCTGTGGGCCGCGCACCAGCGCTACGCCGAGGGGATCGACACCGTCGCCGCGTACATCAAGGACAAGGGCTACGACCTGAAGATCGCGCTCGAGCCGAAGCCGAACGAGCCCCGGGGCGACATCCTCCTGCCGACGATCGGCCACGCCCTCGCCCTCATCGACCGCCTCGAGAACGCCGACATCGTCGGCCTGAACCCCGAGGTCGGCCACGAGCAGATGGCGGGCCTGAACTACACGACGGGCCTCGCCCAGGCGCTGTGGTGCGAGAAGCTCTTCCACATCGACCTCAACGGCCAGCGGTCCATCAAGTACGACCAGGACCTGGTCTTCGGCCACGGCGACCTGTTCTCCGCCTTCGCCACGGTCGACCTGCTCGAGAACGGCTTCCCGGGTGGCGGCCCCACGTACACCGGCCCGGTGCACTTCGACTACAAGCCGTCCCGCACCGAGGGCGTCGAGGGTGTCTGGGAGTCGGCCGCCGCGAACATGGCGACCTACATCCTCCTCAAGGAGCGCGCCCTCGCGTTCCGTCAGGACCCCGAGGTCAAGGAGGCCCTCGAGGCCGCCGGCGTGTACGAGCTGTCCAAGCCGACGCTGGACGAGGGCGAGTCGCTGGCCGACTTCCTCGCCAACCCGGCCGCGTTCGAGGACGTGGACGTGGACGCCCTCGGCGCCCGCGAGTACCACTTCGTGCGCCTGAACCAGCTGGCCCTCGAGCACGCCATCGGCGCCCGCTGACCCGATCCGACCCGGTCCCGGCCCCGGTGGCGCTGCCACCGGGGCCGGGCTCACGCACAAGGAGCTTCGATGACGCTCGTGGCAGGGGTGGACTCCTCCACCCAGTCCTGCAAGGTCGTGATCCGCGACGCGGAGACCGGCGCGCTCGTCCGTAGCGGTCGCGCGAGCCACCCCGACGGCACCGCCGTCGACCCCCGCCACTGGTGGGACGCCCTCCAGACGGCGATCGCCCAGGCCGGTGGCCTCGACGACGTCGCCGCGGTCTCCGTCGGCGGCCAGCAGCACGGCATGGTGGCGCTCGACGCCGACGGCCGCGTCGTCCGCGACGCCCTGCTGTGGAACGACACCCGCTCGGCCGACGCCGCCGTCGACCTCATCCGCGAGCTCGGCGAGGGCGACCTCGAGCGTGGCGCTGCGGCGTGGGCGCAGGCGTGCGGCTCCGTGCTCGTCGCCTCCCTGACGATCACCAAGCTGCGCTGGCTGCGCGACGCCGAGCCGGAGAACGCGGCGCGCGTCGCCGCGGTCGCGCTGCCGCACGACTGGCTGACGTGGCGCCTCGCGGGCTACGGGCCCGCAGACTCCTCGCCCCTCGGCCCGGACCTGTCCGCGCTGACGACCGATCGCTCGGACGCCTCGGGCACCGGCTACTGGTCCCCGTCGACCGAGTCCTACCGCCCCGAGCTGCTGCGCATGGCCTTCGGCCGCGACCTCGTGCTCCCGCGCGTCGTCGGGCCCGCGGAGGTCGCCGGTCAGGTCGACGGCCGCCTGCTCGGTCCCGGCGCGGGCGACAACGCGGCCGCGGCCCTCGCGCTGGGCATGCGTCCCGGCGACGTGGCGATCTCGATCGGCACGTCCGGAGTCGTCTCCGCCGTCGCGTCGCGCGCGACGACGGACGCCAGCGGCATGGTCAACGGCTTCGCCGACGCGACGGGCGCGTTCCTGCCGCTCGCGTGCACGCTGAACGCCTCGCGCGTCCTGGACGCCGCCCGGCGCATGCTGGGCGTCGACCACCCGGGACTGTCGGCGCTCGCCCTGCAGGCGCCCGTGGGTGCCGGGGGCCTGACGCTCGTCCCGTACCTCGAGGGCGAGCGGACGCCGAACAAGCCCAACGCGACCGGCTCCCTGCACGGGATGCAGCTCGCGAACACGACGCCGGAGAACCTGGCCCGGGCGGCCGTCGAGGGCATGCTCTGCGGTCTCGCGGACGGCCTCGACGCGCTGCGCGACCTGGGTGTCCCGGTCGAGCGCGTCCGCCTCATCGGCGGTGGCGCCCAGTCCGAGGCGGTCCGGCACATCGCGCCGGCGGTCCTGGGCGTCGACGTGACGGTGCCCGAGCCCGGCGAGTACGTGGCCGACGGCGCAGCCCGCCAGGCCGCGTGGATCCTGGCCGCGTCGACCGACGCCGCGGCGGGTGCGCCCGAGTGGTCGACGTCGGGCGTGGAGACGTTCACGGCCCCGGCGGCGCCCCAGGTGCGCGAGCAGTACGCCCGCGCGCGGGAGCTCACCGTCGAGAGGTGACGGCGTCCGTCCCAGCCCGGCGCCCCGGGCCCGGGACGGCACGACGAGGGCCCGGGAGCAGCTGCTCCCGGGCCCTCGTCACGTCGACGCGGCGAACGTCGGCCGGTCAGCGGACGCCTGGTGCTCAGTGGGCGTCGAACGCCGCCTTGACCTCGGCGGGGATGCGGCCGCGGTCGCTCACGGTGTACCCGTTCGCGCGCGCCCAGTCACGGATCTCGGTGTTCTTGCCACCCGCACTGCGGGCCGAGGCACGACGCGAGGAGCGGGCCGCGCGGCCACCCACGCGGCGACCGGCGCCGACCCACGGGGCGAAGGCGTCACGCAGCTTGGCGGCGTTGTCGGTGCTGAGGTCGATCTCGTACGCCACGCCGTCGAGGGAGAACGTCACCGTCTCGTCCGCCACGCCGCCATCGACGTCGTCGACGAGGACGACCTGAACCTTCTGAGCCATGGAATGCCTTCTCTCGTCCGCGAATGCACGCTCCGCGTGCAGTGATATGTCGCAAAGTATCACCGGCGCGGCGTGATCGCAGGCTTAGCAGAAATTCAGTGATCGTTCTTTTCGATCGCGGCGGCTTCCATACGCGCGATTGCGGCGCGTTCCGATCGGTCGGCGCGCACGATGGCGCGCATCACGAACCAGAAGACCAAGCCGACACCCACCGACGGCACGAGGGCCGCGACCACGTCGAGGAAGGCGTTCATGGCGACGATCCTACGTCGGTCCTCAGCGCGCGGGGCGCACGAGCGGGAACAGGATGGTCTCTCGAATGCCGAGGCCCGTGAGCGTCATCAGCAGACGGTCGATTCCCATGCCCATTCCGCCCGACGGCGGCATGGCGTGCTCCATCGCGGTCAGGAAGTCCTCGTCGAGACGCATCGCCTCGTCGTCGCCGGCCGCGGCCAGGCGCGCCTGTGCCTCGAAACGCTCACGCTGCACGACCGGGTCGACCAGCTCCGAATAGGCGGTGGCGAGCTCGAATCCGCGTACGTACAGGTCCCACTTCTCGACCGCGCCCTCGAACGTGCGGTGCGCACGCGTGAGCGGGCTGGTGTCCACCGGGAAGTCGCGCACGAACGTCGGCGCGTGCAGGCCGCGACCCACGTGGTGCTCCCAGAGCTCCTCGACGAGCTTGCCGTGGTTCTGCCGCGCAGGGTCGACCTGAAGGTCGAACTGCTCGACGAGGCGCAGCAGGTCCGCCACCGAGGTCTGCGGCGTGATCTCCTCGCCGATCGCCTCCGAGAGCGAGGGGTACATGCCGATCGCGGCCCACTCGCCGCCGAGCTCGTACTCGGTGCCGTCGGGCAGCGTGACGAGCGTGGTGCCGAGCGCGTCGCGCGCCGCCGTCTGCACGAGGTCCTGCGTGAGCGCCGCCATCGTGTCGTAGTCGCCGTAGGCCTCGTACGCCTCGAGCATCGCGAACTCGGGAGAGTGCGACCAGTCGGCGCCCTCGTTGCGGAAGTTCCGGTTGATCTCGAAGACGCGCTCGATGCCGCCGACGACCGCACGTTTGAGGAACAGCTCCGGCGCGATCCGCATGTACAGGTCGATGTCGAAGGCGTTCATGTGCGTGACGAACGGCCGTGCCGCGGCACCGCCGGCCTGCGTCTGCAGCATGGGGGTCTCGACCTCGAGGTAACCCCGCCGGTGGAAGTTCTCGCGGAGCGAGCGCACGACGTCGGCGCGCACCCGGACGGCGTCACGCGCGCCCTGGCGCACGATGAGGTCGACCGAGCGGTTGCGGACCCGCGCCTCCTCCGAGAGCTCCTTGTGGAGCACCGGCAGAGGCCGCAGGGCCTTGGCGGCGATGCGCCACTCGTCGGCGAAGACGCTCAGCTCGCCGCGGCGGGAGCAGATGACGCGGCCGTGGGCGAACAGGTGGTCACCCAGGTCGACGTCGTCCTTGAACGCCTCGAGCGACTCCGCACCGACGACGGCCTGGCTGAGCATGACCTGCAGGCGCGCACCGGCGCCGTCCTGCAGGGTGACGAAGCACAGCTTGCCCGTGTTGCGCAGGAAGACGACGCGGCCCGCGACGCCGACGACGTCGTCCGTCTCCTGACCCGCCTCGAGGTCTGCGTGGTCGGCCCGCACCTGGGCGATCGTGTGCGTGATCGGGACACCGACGGGGTACGGGTCGCGACCCTGCGCGAGGAGGCGCTCGCGCTTGGCGCGGCGGATCCGCAGCTGCTCCGGGAGGTCGTCCTCCGGCGCGTCGACGGTGGGCCCGTCCGGCGCGGCGGGGGTGGGCGCGTCAGCCGCGGCTGGCCGGTCGTCGGGGGTCACGCCGTGCATGGTAGTGGCCACCAGGTCGAGGGCGACGTCGAGGATCGGGGACGAGTGCGTGAGGCCGCCGACCGACAGGTAGTCGACTCCGGTCGCGGCTACCTCGGCGGCGCGGTCGAGCGTCAGGTTGCCGGTCGCCTCGAGCTCGACGCGCCCCGTCTGCGCCTCGCGCGCTCGGACGGCGGCGACGACCTCGGCGAGCTGCGGCGTGGTCATGTTGTCCAGGAGCAGGAAGGTCGCGCCGGCGTCGAGCGCTTCCATCGCCTGGGCGAGGGTGTCGGCCTCGACCTGGATCGCGACGTCCGGGAACTCGCGGCGGATCTGCTCGACGGCCGCGGCGATCGACCCGGCGGCGATGACGTGGTTGTCCTTGACCATCGCGACGTCGTAGAGCCCGAGCCGCTTGTTGGTCCCGCCTCCGCAGCGCACCGCGTACTTCTCGAGCGCGCGCAGGCCGGGCGTCGTCTTGCGCGTGTCGAGGACCTGCGCCCCGCTGCCCGCGAGGACGTCCGCCCAGCGGCGCGTGTGGCTGGCCACGCCCGATGCGCGGCTGACGAGGTTGAGCAGCGTGCGCTCGGCGACGAGCAGGGTGCGCACGGGGCCGGTGAGGTCGGCGAGGACCTGCCCGGCGGTGACGCGGTCGCCGTCGTCGGCGCGCAGGCGCAGCTCCGCGCGCGGGAGGCCGAGGCGCTCGGCGACCTGGTCGAGGACCTCGCGCACGACCACGAGCCCGGCGATGACGCCGTCCGCCCGGGCGGCGAGGTGGGCGGTGCCGACGGCGTCGGCCGGGACGGTCGCCTGCGTGGTGACGTCGCGGCCGGGGGCGGCGCCCAGGTCCTCGTCGAGGGCGCCGGCGACGACGGCGCGGAGCCACAGCGGGTGGAGGTTCACGAAGGCGAGACTATCCGGAGCCATACCCTTGGGGGTATGATCGGTCCTCGCCTGAAGGGACCCGCCATGGCCGACCGCACCCGCAGCCTCCTCGACCGACTCCTGCGCCGCGACCCGGACGCACTGCCCCACAGCGTGCGCGCGGACCGCGCGTTCGCACTCCTCGACTCGGGCGGCGTCCTCGTCGACGTCCGCGAGCCCGGCGAGTGGCGCACCGGCCACGCCCCGCGCGCGCGGCACGTACCGCTCGACCGCCTCGAGCGCGAGGCCAAGCGCCTCCCGCGGGACGTGCCCGTGGTCGTGATGTGCGCGAGCGGGATGCGCTCGCGCGGCGCCGCCGCACGCCTGCGCGCCGAGGGGTACCGTGCGACCAGCCTCTCCGGCGGCCTGACTGCCTGGCGTGCCGCCGGCGGGAGCGTGACACGATGAGCCCCGCAGGAACCCCGGAGGAAGGACGGCGCACCATGCAGCTCGACCCCCAGGAGATGACCGCCGTCATCAACCGCCTCCGCCGCGCGCAGGGCCAGGTCGGCGGTGTCATCAAGATGCTCGAGGCCGGCGCAGACTGCGCCGATGTCGTCACGCAGCTGTCCGCGGCTTCCAAGGCGCTCGACCGGGCGGGCTTCTCGATCATCTCCACAGGTCTCGAGCACTGCCTCACGCAGGGCGAGGAGGCCGCGGGCATCGACCGCGCCAAGCTGCAGAAGCTCTTCCTCTCGCTCGCCTGACGGGCGCACAGTGGCGGCCGGGCGACCTTCGTCCTGGCTGGAATAGATACCCCCCGGGGTATTGTTCGGAGGAAGGACGCGGCGCGCAGTGCCCGCGTGCCCGACCACCCGCACCCGAGCACCTGTGAGGAGCACCATGAGGATCGTCGTCGTCGGTGGAGTGGCCGGTGGCATGAGCGCCGCCGCCCGGGCCCGCCGTCTCGCGGAGGACGCCGAGATCGTCGTCCTGGAGCGCGGCGCGTTCGTGTCGTTCGCGAACTGCGGGCTGCCCTACCACGTGAGCGACGAGATCCCGCGCCGCTCCGCACTCCTCGTGCAGACCCCCGAGTCCCTGCGCGCCGCACTCGACCTCGACGTGCGCACCGGCCACGAGGTCGTCGACATCGACCGCGAGCAGCGCACCGTCACGGTCCGGCACGCCGCGCCCGAGGGCCCCGCGGAGTACACGCTCGACTACGACGCACTCGTCCTCGCACCCGGCGCGGCGACCGTACGGCCGCCCATCCCCGGCCTCGACCTCGCGCAGGTCCACACCCTGCGCACCGTGCCCGACGCCGACGGGCTGCGCGCCGTCGTCGGCGACGGCGCACGGACCGCGGTCGTCCTCGGCGCCGGGTTCATCGGCCTCGAGACCGCCGAGGCGCTGCGCACGCGCGGCCTCGAGGTGGACCTCGTGGACCTGGCCCCCCACGTCCTGCCCCCGCTCGACGCGGAGCTCGCGAGCCTCCTCGACGCCGAGCTGCGAGCGCACGGCGTCCGGACGCACGTCGGCGTCGCCGCCGAGGAGATCGCGCCCGCCGCAGGCGGGGCCGGTGTCCGCGTCCGCCTCAGCAACGGCACGACCCTCGACGCCGACCTGGTCGTCCTCTCGGTCGGCGTGCGCCCCGACAGCCACCTGGCGCGGGCCGCCGGGCTCGAGCTCACCCCGAGCGGCGCCATCCTCGTCGACGACCGCCAGCGCACGTCGGACCCGCACATCTGGGCCGTCGGCGACGCGACGGCCGTGCGCCACGCCGTGACCGGCGTCGTCGGCGCCGTGCCGCTCGCCGGGCCGGCGAACCGCCAGGGCCGCCGTGCGGCCGACGCCATCCTCGGCAGGATCACCCCCGGCCGCGAGGCGCGCGGAGTGCTCGGCACCGCCGTCGTGCGCGTGTTCGGCCTGACCGCCGCGATGACCGGCGCCAGCCAGCGCGCGCTCCAGCAGGCAGGGATCGAGCACCACGTGGTGCACGTGCACCCCGGCCACCACGCGGGCTACTTCCCCGGAGCCGAGCAGCTGCACCTGACGATGACCTTCGCGCCCGACGGGCGGCTCCTCGGCGCCCAAGCCGTCGGCCGAGCGGGCGCCGACAAGCGCATCGACGTCCTCGCCACCGCGCTGGCAGCCGGCCTGACCGTCGACGACGTCGCCGAGCTCGAGCTCGCCTACGCACCGCCCTACGGCTCCGCGAAGGACCCGGTGAACATGGCCGGATTCGTCGCGCAGAACGTGCTCGACGGCACCCTGCGGCTCTGGTACCCCGAGGACCTCGACAAGGTCCTCGACGGCGCGCTCGTGCTCGACGTCCGGTCCGCGCGGGAGTTCGCCGCCGGGCACCTGCCGGGCGCGCTCAACGTGCCGCACACCGAGCTGCGCGAGCGGCTCGACGAGGTCCGCGCCGTCGCCGCCGGCCGGCCCGTGCGCGTGCACTGCGCGAGCGGCTTCCGGTCCTACCTGGCGCACCGGGTGCTCGACCAGGCCGGGTTCGACTCGGCCAACCTCTCCGGCGG
>JAEYXM010000133.1 GCA_023428465.1 Actinomycetes bacterium | reverse complement strand
GCTGCCAGCGGGCCAGTGCCTCGAACCGACTGACGGTCGGGTCGGTCAGGTCGACGATCGGCTGGTAGTGCACGACGAACTCGCCGTTCTGCAGCGCGGCAGCCACCTCGCCGCTCATGTGCAGCCGGTCGAGGGCGCTCTGGTGCATCGACCGGTCGAACAGGCACGCAGCCCCGTGCTCGAGCTTGGCGCGGAACATCGCGGTGTCGGCGTCCCGCAGGACGTCCTCCGGCTCGCGGTACCCCTCCTCGGCCGTGGTGATACCGATGCTGGCCGTCACCCTCACCTGCTGGCTGCCGAGCGTGATCGGCGCCGAGATGCCCTCCTGGATGCGTTGGGCCACGACGAGCAGGTCCTCCGCCATCGGATCGGCGAGCAGGACCGCGAACTCGTCGCCGCCGAACCGGGCGGCGGTGTCCGTGCCCCGCAGCGACGCGCGGAGTCGGTCGCCCACCACCCGGAGCAGCTCGTCTCCGGCGATGTGGCCCAGGGAGTCGTTGATCAGCTTGAACCCGTCGAGGTCCAGGAAGAGCACCGCGTACCACGTGTTCCTGCGCCGCTCGGCCCGGTCGATCTCGAGCCGTAGACGGTCCAGGAAGTGGCGCCGGTTGGGCAGGCCGGTGAGCTCGTCGACGAAGGCGGCCTTCCGCAGCTGCTCCTCGAGCGCCTTGCGCCGGTCGATGTCGGAGATGGAGCCCACGAGGCCCTTGCCGTCCGCGCCCCGGTCCACGCCCAGGGCCCGGAGCAGCACCCACGGCGCCTGTCCGTCGCGCGGGCGCCGCCGGCACTCCACCTGGACCGGGGCGGCGGAGTTGGCAGCCTCGGCGAAAGCGGCCATGACCGCCGGGACGTCGTCCGGGTGGAGGTGGGTGCGCAGGAAGTCCGTCGTGACGACCTCGCCGGCGCGCGCCCCCAGCAGCTCACGACCGCGAGCGGACAGGTAGACCTCCCCGGTGCTGGACGACCACTCCCACAGGCCGTCGTTCGCCGCGCGGGCCGCGAAGGCGTACCGCTCCTCGCTGTGTCGGATCTCCTCGAGCAGGTACTTCTCGCGGAGTCGCTCGGCGAGCAGGGCTGCCCAGTGCTCGTAGCCGGACCGGGAGAACGCGAGGTCCTGACCAGCCCGGCCGACGGCGCACAGCAGCCCGTGGTCGCCGGACGAGCCGCGAACCGGGATGACGAACGTGACCTCGCTCTGTGCGGAGTCCGCGCTGTCCACGATGTCGATCGGGGGGAACGCCTGCACCGGGCACACGGTCCCGACGTACTTCTGGAGGCGGCCGTCCAGTCCGTGCGCACCGACGATGCGCAGACGGCCTGCCTCCGGGGGACCGTCCCAGACCCCCAGGAGGCCGGCGCTCACGTCCGACCCGGCCATCCAGCGCATCTCGGCGGGGTCGTCGTCGTCGTGCGCCAGCAGAGCCATCCCGATGTCGAACTGCGCGTCGGACGTGACCGAGATCCTGACGATGCGTCCCAGGGAGTCGAGCGCTCCCACCTGGGCGGGTGTCGCCGCGATCTGTGTGATCGCGTACTCGAAGCACTCCCTGCTGCCCGAACCGGCCTGCGTGGCCTCGGCAGCCAGGTCCGCCATCCTCTTCACGGCCTGCTGAAGGAAGATGCGGACGTCCTCGTGGCCGCGCGGCGTGACGAGCACCGTCTCCACCGACCTGGCGACGGCGGCGTCGAGAGCCGCGCAGTCGATCTCGTCGAGCGTGGGCCAGGTGACCGGATCGGACCCGGGAGTGACGCCCAGGATGCCGGTGATCTCCTCGACCATCGCCTCGACGGTCGTGGTCAGCTCGGTCGAGGCCCGGGGACGCGCCGGGTCGCAGCCGCAGGAGGCGCGCACCATGAACTTCGTCGGCACCGTGTGACGCCAGTGCTCGGGCGGGTTGCCGGCCAGCTCCGCCAGGAGGGTCCGCGCTGCGGCGGCACCCAGCGCGTCGAACAGCTGGCGCGAGGTGGTCAGCGGCGGGTCGTGGAGCCAGCTGTAGCCGGCGTCGTCGAACCCGGTGACGGCGATGTCGCGCGGCACGACCACACCCCGCGCGCGCAGCGCGCTGATCAGTCCGAGCGCGTTCGCGTCGGTCCCCGCCACGATGGCCGTCCACGCGGGGCTCGCGTCGGCGATCGCGGCGGCCACGGCCGTCCCGCCGCTCTGCAGGTCATCGGGCGCGGGGATGAGCTCGCCCGGTTCCAGGCCGTGCTCGGTCATGGCGGCGCGGTACGCGTCGTAGCGTTCCCGGATATCGCTGTGGTGCTCGTGCCCCAGGAAGCCGATCCGGGTGTGCCCGTGCTCGATGAGGTGCTGCACCGAGGAGCGGATCCCCGCGACGTTGTCGATCGTGACCGAAGCCGCGTCGACGTCGCGGGTGTGGTCGGAGATCGCGACGACCGGCTTCCCGCTCGCGCGGATCCGGCGCAGGTACTCGTCGTCGACGGAGCGCAGCTGCGCCAGGAAGCCGTCCAGGTTGTCCCAGGCGATCGGCTCAGCCGTCCCGATGACGTAGGAACCGGACGCCTCGCCGGCGTCGAGCGTCTTGATGACGGTCACCGACCCGCCGGCCTCGCCGACC
>JAEYXM010000120.1 GCA_023428465.1 Actinomycetes bacterium | reverse complement strand
GCCCGTCCCTGCGCCCGTCCCTGCGCCCATCGCTGCGCCCGCCGTGCCCACTGTGCCCGCTGCGCCCGCTGTGCCCGCTGTGCCCGCTGTGCCCGCTGCAGCGACGCCGTCGGCCGGTCCCGACCCGGTCGAGCTGCCCGACGCCACCCCCGCGCGCCCGACCAAGCCCGGTGCCTGGCGGCACGTGCTCGCGGCCCTGCTCGGCCTGATCCTCACGCCGTTCGGGATGCTCCTGGTGGGCATCGGCGCGGCGGGCCTGGGTGACATCGTCGACGGCGAGAGCGTCCGCGTCGACTGGCTGGCGTTCGGCCTGCTGGTGGCCGGTGCGCTCGTGCTCGGCGCGATCGTCCTGCTGGGCTCGTGGAGCCCGGCGCTGCCGATCACCGGCGGCCTCGTGTGGGGCATCGGCCTGGGCACGGCGTACCACGCGGCGCCGTGGGTGATGGACGACCTCGCCGGGCGCCTCACGTCGGACGGCAGCATCCCGGAGTCGATCGGGCAGCTCGCCGACGCGGCGTCGGCCGGCTACCTGCTGGTGATCGGCGTCGTGCTCGTGGCCGCGGGCATCGCGGCGGGCGTGTCCCGCCGCATCGGGCGCCGCTGGGCGGAGGCGGTCGCGGCCGCCGACGCCGCACCGGCACGCCGCAGCGACTGACGCGTCTCAGCATCGTCACGGGATGCGGGACTTAGGTCCCACACTCGGTTAGCATCCGGTCTTCGGCCCCGTGCCGTCGGCTGCCGGCCGGCTGCGGGGCGAGTCGCACCATGGACGCTGCGCGGAGGCAAGCCTCGTGACGACCGACACGCCCGCTTCGACACCGCTCGAGAACCTGCTCGCCGAGGACCGCCGGTTCCCGCCAGCGGCCGAGTTCGCCGCGCAGGCCAACGCCCGCGCCGAGCTCTACCACTGGTCGCAGGCCGACCGCCCCGGGTTCTGGGCGGACCAGGCCCGCCACCTGCTGGACTGGGACACGCCCTTCACGCAGGTCCTCGACTGGTCGGGCGCACCCGTCGCGCGGTGGTTCGCCGACGGCCGCCTCAACGCCTGCTACAACGCCGTCGACCGGCACGTCGAGTCCGGCCACGGCGACCGCGTCGCCCTGCTCTTCGAGGGCGAGCCGGGCGACCGCCGCGAGATCACCTACGCCGAGCTCCAGCAGGAGGTGTGCCGCGCCGCCAACGCGCTCGGCGACCTCGGCATCGGCACGGGCGACCGCGTCGCGATCTACCTGCCCCTCATCCCCGAGGCGGTCGTCGCGATGCTCGCGTGCGCGCGCATCGGCGCGGTGCACTCGGTCGTCTTCGGCGGGTTCTCCGCCGAGGCGCTGCGCTCGCGCATCGAGGACGCGCAGGCCCGCCTCGTCATCACCGCCGACGGCGGCTACCGCCGCGGCAGCGCCAGCGCCCTCAAGCCGGCCGTCGACGCCTCGCTCGAGGGCGGCTCGACGGTCGAGCACGTCCTCGTGGTGCGCCGCACCGGCCAGGACGTCGCCTGGCGCGAAGGCCGGGACGTGTGGTGGCACGACGCCGTCGACGCCGCCCCCGACACCCACACCCCCGTGCCCGTCGAGGCCGAGCACCCGCTGTTCATCCTCTACACCTCGGGCACCACCGGGAAGCCGAAGGGCATCTTCCACACCACCGGCGGCTACCTCACGCAGACCGCGTTCACGCACCTCAACGTCTTCGACCTCAAGCCGGAGGCCGACGTCTACTGGTGCACCGCCGACATCGGCTGGGTCACCGGGCACTCCTACGTCGTGTACGGCCCGCTCGTGAACGGCGCCACGCAGGTCATCTACGAGGGCACGCCCGACACCCCGCACCGCGGGCGCTGGTGGGAGATCGTCGAGCGCTACAAGGTCACCATCCTCTACACCGCGCCGACCGCGATCCGCACGTGCATGAAGTGGGGCGAGGAGATCCCCGGCGGCTTCGACCTGTCCAGCCTGCGCGTGCTCGGCAGCGTCGGCGAGCCCATCAACCCCGAGGCGTGGACGTGGTACCGCCGCGTCGTCGGTGGGGACCGCACGCCCGTCGTCGACACGTGGTGGCAGACGGAGACCGGCGCGATCATGATCTCCCCGCTGCCCGGCGTGACGGCCGCCAAGCCCGGGTCGGCGATGACGCCGCTGCCGGGCATCGCGGCCGAGGTCGTCGACGAGCTCGGGGACCCCGTGCCGAACGGCTCGGGCGGCTACCTCGTGCTCACCGAACCGTGGCCGAGCATGCTGCGCGGCATCTGGGGCGACCACCAGCGGTTCGTCGACACCTACTGGTCGCGCTTCGACGGCATCTACTTCGCGGGCGACGGAGCCAAGAAGGACGCCGACGGCGACGTCTGGCTCCTCGGGCGCGTGGACGACGTCATGAACGTGTCCGGGCACCGGCTCTCCACCGCGGAGATCGAGTCCGCGCTCGTGTCGCACCCGATGGTCGCCGAGGCCGCCGTCGTCGGCGCGAGCGACGAAACCACCGGCCAGGCCGTGGTGGCGTTCGTGATCCTGCGCAAGGAGTACCTCGACCAGGTCGCCGGTGCAGGCGGGGTGGGCGAGGGGGCCGACGTCGCCGCGACGCTGCGCGCGCACGTCGCCAAGGAGATCGGGCCGATCGCCAAGCCGCGCACGATCCTCGTGGTGCAGGAGCTGCCCAAGACGCGCTCGGGCAAGATCATGCGCCGGCTCCTGCGCGACGTCGCCGAGCACCGGACCGTGGGCGACGTCACGACGCTCGCGGACTCCTCGGTCATGGACCTGATCTCCGCGGGCCTCGCCGCCCCGGCCCCGGGCTCCGACGACGGCTGACGCCGCCCGACCGACCGCCCGACCTCCCGACCGACCGCCCGACCTCCCGACCGCCCCGACCGCCCGGCGGGGCGCGTCAGGTCGCGAGCTGCCAGGCCAGCAGGCCGAAGAGCACCCCGAGGCTGTTCGTCGCCCAGTGCATCCCCGCGCTGGCGATCACGCTGCCGCTGCGCCGGCGCAGCTCGCCCGCGACCAGCCCGCCGACCGCCGTGAACACCACGATCCCCGCGACGACCAGCACCGCCGCCGCGACGCCCGCGATGCCGAAGCCACCCATGGCCTCCGCGATCCCGCGGTTCGCACTCGCCAGGCTCACCGACGGCAGGATGTGCCACAGCCCGAACAGTGCCGACGAGCCGAGCATCACGCGCCACGTCGTCGCGTGCCGCGCGAGCATCCCCCACAGCACCGAGCGGAACGCGATCTCCTCCACGAGGATCGTCGTCACCGGGATCGCCACGAACGCCGTGAAGAGCGCACCGCCGACGTCGAGGTGGTAGCGCACGTCCAGGAACGCCGTCCGCGTCGCGGGCAGCAGCGCGCCGATCGTGTACACGACCGCGACCACCCCGACCGCCACGACGCCCCACCGCACCCCGGCCCGGTGCTGGGAGCGGTGCAGGCCGAGCTGGGCCCACGTGAGGCCGGTCCAGCGCGCGAACACCACGAGCGTGACCGCGGCGGTCGGCCCGATCCACCACGGCCCGTGGGCGACGTGCTGAAGGAGGTTCATGGCCACGAGGATCCCGACGACGACGACGGTCGCCACCGGCGCGGGCACCCGGGCCCGGGTATCGGCCTCGGGCCGGGCGCCGACGGGCGCGGCCACAGGGGCCGGCGGGGCGAGAAGGCTCACGCGGGTACGACCTTGGTGTTCGGGGACGTGCAACTGCTCCGAGTCTCACATCCGTACTCCCGGCGGCGGGCCGGACCGTGTGGGGATCCTGTGGGGGTCCCTGGTGGCTCCTGCGGGCACGCAGTCGCAGACGTCTCGACCATCCCCATCGGCAGGCTCCTCCGCTTCAGAAGCCGAGAACCCGGCGGAGGTTGCGGACGGCGGCGCGGGCGGCGCGAGGGGCCTGCGCGGTGCTCGCACTCGGGCCGTACCCGACGAGCTGGATGCGCGGCTCCGCGACGACCTCGGGCCCGTCGACGACGATCCCGCCGTCGGGCGTACGCAGCCGCAACGGTGCGAGGTGGTCCAGCGTCGCGCGGTACCCCGTGGCCCAGCAGATGACGTCCGCGGACAGGAACTCCGGCGCGGGCGGCTGGTCCTGCGGGGCCCACACGACGCCGTCGGGCTCGATCCGGGCGAACATCGGCAGGCGGTAGAGGACCCCGGCGTCCATGGCGCGCCGGTACTCCTCCGTCAGCGGCAGGCCGGTGGTCGAGACCACGCTCGCCGGCAGGAGGCCGGCCGCCACACGCTCGGTGGCGCGCTCGAGGCTGTGGCTCCGCGCGTCGTCGTCCATCGACGCCGGGCCCCACACGGGGGCGTGGCGCGTCACCCACGTGGTGCTTGCGTGGTGCTGCAGCTCGAGCAGGACGTGCACGGCCGAGCAGCCGCCGCCCACGACGATCACGTGCTGGTCGGCGAACTGCGCCGCGCCCGTGTAGTCGTGCGCGTGGAGCTGGCGGCCCGCGAAGGTCCGCTGGCCGGGGTAGGCCGGCCAGAACGGGCGCTGCCACGTGCCCGTCGCGTTGATCACGCCGCGCGCCAGCCACGTCCCCTGGTCGGTGTCGACCGCGAACCGCTCCGTGCCGTCGGACTCCTCGGCGGTCGCGTGCCGCACGGCCCGCACCCGGACCGGGCGGCGCACGGGCAGGTGCATCTCGCGCTCGTAGTCGGCGAAGTAACGGGACAGGGCGTCGCCGACGGGCTCGTCCGGGTCGGCCTCGAGCGGCATGCCCGGCAGGCCCCGGACGTCGTGCGTGCGCCGCACCGTCAGGCCCGCCCAGCGGTGCCGCCAGGCCCCGCCCGGGCCGTCGGCGTCGTCGAGCACCACGAAGTCCGTGAGCCCGATCCGGGCCAGGTGGTACGCCGCTGCCAGACCGGCCTGGCCACCACCGATGACGACGACCTCGGGCACCGGGGTGACCTCCTGGGGTTCGGCTGGACGCGCGGAGGCGCGCGTGCACGCCCCTCCGGATAGATCGGCGGGCGGCGGGCCGGCCTCAACCCGCCGTCCGGGTGACGTCGCCCCGGGCCGTCGTGGATGGTGGGATGGGGTCATGCCCGCACGCTCCGGACCTGTCGAGGGGCCGCTCACCGGCCCCCTCGACCCCGGCACGGCCGCAGCGGTGCGCGCCCTCGCCGCGGGGGCCGCCGCCGTCGACGGCGTCGCGCCGCTGGGCGAGCAGGCGCTCCTCGACCTGACCGACGCCGGTGCCCCCGTCCGCCACCTCGTCGCGCCCGATGCCTACGCGTGGCTCGACCTGCGGGGCCGGCCGACGGCCGAGCTGGTCGTCGCGCCCGACGCCCGCCGCGAGGGCCGGGGCCGCACGCTCCTCGCCGCGGTCCGCGCGGCGTCGGTCGACGCCACCGGTGAGCTGCCCCTGGTGTGGGCGCACGGCAACCTCCCGGCGGCCCGCGCACTCGCGCGCAGCGCCCGGCTGACCGTGCGCCGCGAGCTGTGGCAGCTCACGCGCGACCTCGAGCCGGGCGACCTCCCGCCCGTGCCGCCCGCCCCGAAGGGCGTCGCGATCCGCGAGTTCGTCCCCGGGTCCGACGACGAGGCCTGGCTCGCGCTCAACGCGCGCGCCTTCGCCCACCACCCCGAGCAGGGCCGCATGACGGCGGTCGACCTCACCTCCCGGCAGGCCGAGCCGTGGTTCCGCGCCGACGACCTGCTGCTCGCCGAGCGCGACGGCCACCTCCTCGCGTTCGTGTGGCTCAAGGTCGAGGCCGGCGACGAGGCCGGCGAGCTGTACGTCCTCGGCGTCGACCCGACCGCGCAGGGCATGGGCCTCGGGCGTCTCCTGACTGCGCTGACCCTGCGCCACCTCGCCGCGCGCGGCCTGCGCCACGTCCTGCTCTACACCGAGGCCGACAACACGGTCGCGGTACGGACCTACACCTCGGCCGGGTTCGTGCGCTCGCGCGTCGACGTCCAGTACGGCTGACCGCGACCGGCCGACGACGGACGTCGCCCACCAGGGGTGGCGCACCACCCGGGTTCTGGTGCGACGATCTCCCGTATGACGACGCAGCCGGGGACCGACGAGACCACCCACGCCCCCGAGGCGCCCGACGGCGCCGTGCTCACCGATGACGCCGACGACCTCACGTCGGCGCCCACGGAGGACCTCACGGGCGAGGCCACCGACGACGCCGAACCCGACCCGCTCGCCGCGACCACGGATGCCGACGGCGCGGCCGGCGCGGCCGGCGCGGACGGCTCGGCCGACGCAGTCGCACCATTGCCGCCCGACCGCTTCGCCGACCGCGAGCTCTCGTGGCTCGCGTTCAACCAGCGCGTGCTCGAGCTCGCCGAGGACGCATCGCTGCCGCTGCTCGAGCGCGTGCGGTTCCTGTCGATCTTCGCCTCCAACCTCGACGAGTTCTTCATGGTCCGGGTCGCCGGCCTGCGGCGCCGCATCGCGACCGGCATGGCCGTCACCGCGGCGTCGGGCCTGAGCCCCCGGCAGGTCCTCGACGCGATCAGCATCGAGGCGCACCGCCTCATGGACCGCCACGCGGCGGTCTTCACCGACGACATCCAGCCGGCCCTGGACGCCGAGGGCATCTCCCTCGTGCACTGGGACGAGCTCGGACCGGACGAGCAGGACCGCCTGCGCAAGTTCTTCCGCCGCCAGATCTACCCGGTCCTCACGCCGCTCGCCGTCGACCCGGCCCACCCGTTCCCCTACATCTCCGGTCTGAGCCTCAACCTCGCCGTCGTCGTGGTGAACCCGACGACCGGCAAGGAGCACTTCGCGCGCGTCAAGGTGCCGCCGCTGCTGCCCCGGTTCATCGCGGTCGACGCGCGGGGCCGCCCGAGCGCCCCGAGCACGCAGACGGCGGACCCCGGCCGCGGTCCGACGTCGTTCGTCCCGCTGGAGGACGTCATCGCCGTGCACCTCGACACGCTCTTCCCGGGCATGGAGGTGCTCGAGCACCACACCTTCCGCGTCACGCGCAACGAGGACGTGGAGGTCGAGGAGGACGACGCCGAGAACATCCTCCAGGCGATGGAGAAGGAGCTGCTGCGGCGCCGGTTCGGCCCCGCGGTGCGGCTCGAGGTCGCCAAGGACGTCGCCCCGCGCGTGCGCGACCTGCTCATGCGCGAGCTGGGCGTCGACCCCGGCGAGGTGTACGAGCTGCCCGCGCCGCTCGACCTCACGGGCCTGACGCTCATCGCGGACCTGGACCGCACCGACCTGTCCTACCCGCGGTTCGTCGGCGGCACGCACCGCCACCTCGCGGAGGTCGAGAGCGCGCTGCAGAGCGACATCTTCGCCGCCATCCGGCGCCGCGACATCCTCCTGCACCACCCGTACGACTCCTTCGCGACGAGCGTGCAGGCCTTCCTCGCGCAGGCGGCGGCCGACCCGCACGTCCTCGCGATCAAGCAGACGCTGTACCGGACGTCGGGCGACTCCCCGATCGTCGACTCGCTCATCGACGCCGCCGAGGCCGGCAAGCAGGTGCTGGCGCTCGTGGAGATCAAGGCGCGCTTCGACGAGCAGGCGAACATCTCCTGGGCACGCAAGCTCGAGCAGGCCGGCGTGCACGTCGTCTACGGCATCGTCGGGCTCAAGACCCACTGCAAGCTGTCGCTGGTCGTGCGCCAGGAGGACGACGGCCTGGTCCGCTACTGCCACGTCGGCACGGGCAACTACAACCCGAAGACCGCGCGGCTGTACGAGGACCTCGGCGTGCTCACGTGCGACCCCGAGGTGGGCCAGGACCTGACCCGGCTGTTCAACCAGCTCTCCGGGTACGCACCCAAGGCCCGCTTCAACCGCCTGCTGGTGGCGCCGCGGGCCATGCGGACCGGGCTCGTCGACCGGATCCAGCGTGAGACGGCGAACCACCTCGCCGGCAAGCCCGCCTGGATCCGCATCAAGGTGAACTCGATCGTCGACGAGGCCACCATCGACGCCCTCTACCGCGCGTCGCAGGCGGGCGTGCCCGTCGACCTCGTGGTGCGCGGCATCTGCGCCGTGCGCGCCGGCGTGCCGGGCCTGTCGGAGACCATCCGCGTGCGCTCGATCCTCGGCCGCTTCCTCGAGCACGCCCGCATCTACGCGTTCGCGAACGACGGCGAGCCGGAGGTGCTCATCGGCTCCGCGGACCTCATGCACCGCAACCTCGACCGCCGCATGGAGGTGCTCCTCACGGTCGGCCCGGACCACGCCACCGAGCTCCTCGAGCTGCTGGACCTGTCGATGGACGACCGCACGGCCTCGTGGTGGCTGCAGCCCGACGGGACGTGGCGCCGGCACCTGCGCGACGCCCACGGCCACCGCCTGCGCGACCTGCAGGAGACGCTCATCACGCGGCACCAGCGGCGTCGACCGGCGCGCGACAGGTGAGCGCGC
>JAEYXM010000048.1 GCA_023428465.1 Actinomycetes bacterium | reverse complement strand
GGGCACCGAGATCGTCTGGCAGCAGTGCGTGGACCTCGGGATCCCGCGGATGATCTTCCTCACCAAGGAGGACAAGCCGCGCGCCGACTTCCACCGCGTGCTCGACCAGCTCCGGACGACGTTCGGGGCCGGCATCGTCCCGCTCGAGCTGCCCCTCGGCGAGGAGGAGGCCTTCCACGGGATCGCCGACATCCTCTCCGACACCGGCCTCGAGTACGCCAAGGACGGCACACACCACACCGAGCCCCTCCCCGCCGACGTCGCCGAGGAGGAGCAGCGCCTGCACGACGAGGTCGCGGAGGAGATCGTCTCCGGCGACGACGAGCAGCTCGAGCGGTACCTGTCCGGCGAGGTGCCCTCGGCGGAGGAGCTCGAGAAGGCGCTCGTCCACGAGGTGCGCGACTGTGCCGAGTTCCCGGTCCTCGTGGGCTCGGCCGTGACCGGCGTCGGCGTCGACCGCCTCGCGGACTTCCTGTGCGAGCTCGCCCCGTCCCCCGCCGACCGCCCGACGACGGTCCACGCCGGCACCCCCGACGGGCCCGAGACCGAGGTCGTCGCGGACCCGGCCGGCGACCCGCTCCTGTACGTGTTCCGTACCGTCGCCGACCCGTTCGTCGGCCAGGTGTCGCTCTTCAAGGTGCTCTCCGGCACCGTGAAGAACGAGGACCGGCTGGTCAACGCGGTCACGGGCACCGAGGAGCGCCTGCACGGGCTGTTCAAGCTGCGCGGCAAGGAGCACCTCACGGTCGACGCCCTCCAGGCGGGCGACATCGGCGCCGTCGCGAAGCTCACGGCCACACCCACGGGCTCCACGCTCGCCAAGCGCGGCCAGACCGTGCACGTCCCCGGGCCCGCACCGCGCACGACGCCGTACGCGCTCGCTCTCAAGCCGCTCACCCAGGCCGACGACGACAAGCTGTCCTCGGCCCTGCAGCGGCTCGTCGGCGAGGACCCGAGCCTGCTGATCGACCGCTCGTCGACCTCGGGTCAGACGATCCTGCGGGGCACGGGCGACACCCACATCGCGGTCGCGCTCGAGCGGCTCTCGCGGAAGTTCGGCGTCAACACCGTCACCGAGGACGTCCAGATCGCCTACCGGGAGACCATCACGCGCACGGCCGAGGCCGAGGGCAAGCTGAAGAAGCAATCCGGCGGCCACGGCCAGTACGCCGTCTGCCAGCTGCGCGTCAGCCCCGCCGAGCGCGGGGAGGGCTCCGCGTTCATCGACTCGATCGTCGGGGGCGCGATCCCGCGCAACTACATCCCCGCGGTGGAGAAGGGCGTCATGGAGCAGATGTCGCTCGGCGGCGTGCACGGCTTCCCCGTGGTCGACGTCAAGGTCGAGTGCTACGACGGCAAGTTCCACCCCGTCGACTCCTCCGAGATGGCCTTCCGCACCGCCGCCTCGATGGGTCTGAAGGAGGCCATGGCCAAGGCCGGCGCCGTCGTGCTCGAGCCCGTGTCCCTCGTCACCGTGCGCGTCCCCGGGGCGCTGCAGGGCGACATCATGGGCGACCTGTCCTCGCGCCGCGGGCGCATCGCGGGCTCCACGTCGCTGCCGGACGGCTCGAGCGAGATCCAGGCGATGGTCCCGGAGGCCGAGGTGCAGCGCTACGTGCTGGACCTGCGCTCGCTGACGGGCGGCCGGGGCACGTTCACGGCCGTGTTCGACCACTACGACATCGTCCCGTCGCACCTGGTCGACAAGATCGCCGCCGCGGCCAAGGAGGCCAAGGAGCACGCCAGGGAGCACTGACACCACCGCCTGCCCGGCGGGCCCGCCCTGCGGGCACAGGGGCGCGGACGGGGGCCGGTCGCCGCGAGCGACCGGCCCCCGTCTCCTTGGCCCGGCACGTCCCGTCCCCAAGGGCCGCCTCCACAGGGGCGGCCGGGCGCACCGACCCGGGTGAATATGCCCGTGGGGGCAGACGCGCGGCGCGCGGTGTGTCAGCCTGGGCTCACCTTCTCCGAACCCCCGGAGCCTCCCCCGTGAGCACAACCCCGCACCAGGGCATCGTCGGCCTGGACCGGTTCGCCGTCACGCAGCGTGCGACGGACACGACCGAGCGCTACGACGTGTGCACCGTCGGCCCCGATGGTGGGCCCGACCACGTCATCGTGACGGCCCAGCCGCGCGGCCGACTACGGGACAAGGTGGTGTTCTTCGCCGACGGCACGCGCAGCCAGCCGTCCTTCTGGTTCTCGCCCGCACCGGCCACGGGCGGGCGGGAGGCGTTCGACGTCTTCGACGCGGGCGGACGGCCGATCGGCCGGTTCCACAAGGAGCTCACGGGACGCAACGCCACATGGCACGTCGAGGCCGACGGCGTCCGTGCCCGCGCCGAGGAGCGCAGTCCCGGCAGGTTCGCGCGCCTGGGTGTCGGCGCGCGGCGGTCCTCGCTCGACTTCCTCGACCGGGACGAGCGGTGCGTGCTCACCACCGAGCCGTGCCGCGACACGCAGGACAGCCGCCTCGTCGCCGTGCCCGACGGCCGCGTCGACGCGCGCGTGGCCGCGGCGTGGGCGGTGGCCTTCTCGGCCATGCGCGCCGCCCGCTGAGCCACCGCCCGCCGCCGGTGCGGGCGAGAACCAGAAGGACGGCTGGCTGC
>JAEYXM010000007.1 GCA_023428465.1 Actinomycetes bacterium | reverse complement strand
TCACGGTCGGCGCAACCACCGCGACCAGGCGCCGTCGTTCCCGCGGGGCGTACGCGTAGGCGAAGGCCAGCGCCGCGCCGGTGAGGAACCCGCCCACGTGCGCCTGCCAGGAGATCGCCGGGATGAGCACGGCGATGAGGGCGTTGATGACGAGGAGCGTGATGATCCCACGGACATCGCCGCCGAACCTGCGCTGGATCACGAACACCGCGCCGAACAGCCCGAAGACGGCCCCCGAGGCGCCGACGACGCCGCGCAGCCAGTCCCCGTCGGTCGCGAGCAGCAGCACCATCACCGTGCCCCCGACGGCGCTGACCAGGTAGAGCGTGAGGAACCGGGCACGCCCCAGGGCCGGCTCGAGGTACTGCCCGATGCTCCACAGGGCGAACATGTTGAAGCCGATGTGGGCGATCGACCCGGTGGAGTGCAGGAACGCCGTCGTCAGGAAGCGCCACGGCTCCTCGTCGCCGAGGAACGGTGCGAAGACCAGCGCCTGCGTCCACTCGTTGGTGGCGAACGACCCCAGCGCCGACTGCAGGATGAAGCTCACCAGGTTGAGCGCGATGAGCGTGTACGTGACGACGACCGCGCGGTGGCGTCGCACGGGCGCGCCGAGCACCGTCCGGGTGCGCGGCGCCGCACGCGTGGCCTCACGCACGCAGTCGACGCAGTGCACGCCGACGGCGGCGGGCCGCTGGCACTCGGGGCAGACGGGCCGCTCGCAGCGCTGGCAGCGCACGTACGACGGCCGGTCCGGGTGCCGCGGGCAGACCGGCGGCCCCGCCGGGACGGGGTCGGGTGCGACGCCGTCGGGTTCGGTGCCGTCGCGGGCCGAGCCGTAGCGCGCGGCGTCGGACAGCCCGCCGTCGGGCGCGGCGCCGTCGGCCCCGGGGCCCTCCGACCCCCGCCCCCCCCGCGGGGTGGTGCTCACGCCTCGACGGTGACCGAGGTGATGGTGATGTCCTGGACGGGCCGGTCGTTCTGGCCGGTCCGGGTCGCGGCGATGGCGTCCACGACGGCGCGCGACGAGTCGTCGGCGACCTTGCCGAAGATCGTGTGCTTGCCGTTGAGCCACGTCGTCGCAGCGACGGAGATGAAGAACTGCGAGCCGTTCGTGCCACCGACTTTGCCGGTCACCGGGTCGCGGCGCAGACCGGCGTTCGCCATCGCGAGCAGGTAGGGCTCGTCGAAGGAGAGCTCCGGGTGGATCTCGTCGTCGAAGTTGTAGCCCGGCCCACCCGTGCCGGTGCCCAGCGGGTCACCGCCCTGGATCATGAAGCCCGGGATCACCCGGTGGAAGATGACGCCCGAGTACAGGGGCTCGGTGCGCTCGGCCCCGGTGCGCGGGTCCTTCCAGGCGATCTCGCCGGTCGCGAGGCCCGTGAAGTTCCGGACCGTCTTGGGCGCGTGGTTCTCGAACAGCTCGACCCGGATGTCACCGGCGGTCGTATGCAGGGTTGCGAACATGACCAACATCCTCCCACGCAGGGCGGGCGAGGGCCGCTCAAGGGTGGCAGCATGGGCGTGGACGGCAGGTCCGTACACGACAAGGAGCCGCACATGTTCGACAACCTCCGCCGCACGCGCGTGCAGGTGGACACCGACCGCTTGAAGAACCAGGCGGCCGAGGTCGGCGCCGTGCTGTCCGGGGCGTCGGTGCGCGCCGGGCAGACCGCGGAGCACCTCGCCCACCAGGCCAAGGACGCCGCCGGACAGGCCAAGGACTGGGCTGCGCCACGCGTCGAGCGCGCCTGGCACGAGGGCCGCAAGGCCGCCGCCCCCAAGGTCGAGCAGGCCGTCGAGCAGGTCGCCGAGAAGGCGCTGCCGCTGGTCGACAAGACGCACGACGCGCTCGTCGACGACGTCCTGCCCAAGCTCGTGGCCGCCGTGAACGCGGCTGCGGCCGCGGCTGCCGTGGGCGCGGACCGGGCGCGTGACGTCGCGAACGTCCGCCTCGCCGAGCTCGCGCACGTGCCGCCGCCGGCGAAGAAGCACACGGGCGCGAAGATCTTCTGGTCCATCGCCGGCCTGGCGATCGTGGGCGCGGTGCTCGCCGCCGTCCGCGGCCGCCGCCCGACGACGGACCCGTGGGCCGAGGAGCCGTGGGAGGAGGCCGAGCTCGAGGCGGAGCACACGTCGGTCCGCGACACGATCGCCGACGCCGCCGACGCCGTGGGTGAGGCCGCCGGGGAGGCCGTCGCCGCCGCACGTGGCACGGGCGAGGTCCTCGCCGAGAAGGCGCGTGCGGCCACGCACCGGGCCGAGCCCGTCGCCCCCGTGGGGTCCGAGGACGTCACCGCGCCGCTCGCGACGCCGTCGGACGTCGTCGCCGCGGCCGAGGAGACCAAGCCCGCCCCGAAGCGCGTGACGCGCAAGCCGGCCACCAAGGCCACGCCCCCCAAGACGGACACCGGCACCGCCGACGCCTGAGCGGCGCCATCGGGCCGCGCGGCAGCCCGGACGACGCCAAGGGCCTCACCCCGCAAGGTGGGGCCCTTCGTCGTCCGTGAGCTGCGACGGGACGCTGGTCGGGCCCGCGACGCGTCGGTCGGCGGCCCTCGGTCAGCCGGCCCGGCCGTCGGGCGCAAGCGGTCGCCGGTAGCGCACCTCGTCGAGCTCGACGCCGTCCTGCGTGTCGAGCTTCTCGCCGCCGTCGGGCGCCCACCCGTGGTGGGCGTAGAAGCGGCGTGCGCGCGCGTTCCCGCGGAGCACCCACAGGACGGCGTCCCCGTGCCCTGCGTCCGCGAGCGCGGCCGTCACGTGCTCCAGGAGGGCCCCTCCCGCGCCGGCACCCCAGTGGTCCGGGTGCACGTTGAGGGCGTACAGCTCGCCGGTGGTTCGGGCGTCGTCGCCCGAGTCGCGCTCGGCCCCGTGGATCGCGAACCCGACGACCGTGCCGTCCACCTCCGCGACGACGACGCGCGTCAGCCTGAACGCCTCGTCGGCGAGCCAGCCGCGCCACCGCTCGACGCGCTCACCCAGGTCGATGGCGTCGAGGAAGGCGGCGGGCAGGATCTCCCGGTAGCCCACCTGCCAGGCGCGCACGTGCGCGGTGGCGACCGCCTCGGCGTCGTCCACGCGGATGGGCCGGACCAGGACAGGGGTCTTCGTCACGACGGGCCTCCCGATCGACCGGAGAGCCCGTCCGCGCGCCGACCAGCGCCCACGCGGCTCAGCGGGCGTAGCGGGACTTGCCGGCCTTCGAGTCGGCACTCACGAGCCGGCCGCGCTGCTCCTGAAGGGCGGCCCGCCGCTCGCGTGGGGCGGCCGCGCGACGACCCTCGATCGTGGACAGGGTGCCGTACTCGACAGCCTGACGCACGGCCTTGGTTTGCGGACTGCTCATGGCGCGACCTCCCGTCCGGTACATCTTGTCACGGCGTTCCTACCAGCCACCACCCACGCGGGCGTACTTCGCCCAGATCAGCGCCGCGAACGCGCTGAGCGCCGCGGCCGCGCACAGCGCCCAGAGCGCCGTGATCCAGGGGTGATGAAGCTGCCCGACGACGCTCGCGGCTGCGGACGTCAGCATGAGGGCACACGCGTACATGAGCTTGCGGAGGGGACCGAGGACCTGCGAGGCCACGACGTTCTCCTGGGTGCCTGCTCGGACCGCCATCAGCGCGCCGGGCGCGGCCAGGAGGAGTCCTGCAGCGCCGCCGCCGGCGCGGAGCAGCGTGGACAGGGCACCCGGGAGGAGGAGACCGGCAACGAAGACGGCGCCCGTGAACGCTGCAGCGAACGCCGCCTGGACCCTGAGTCCCTGCCACGGAACACCGAACTCGAGAATCGCGTCCTGGTCGTCCGGCGTCTCCGGGTACGCGCCGTACACGTGCATGACGGGGTTGCCCGTCTCGTCCGACCCGCCTGGGATCGGACCGTCGCCCTGGGGGAGCGTGAGGCGCACGGGTGCGAGCTCCGCGGGCATGTGCACCTCCAGGTGGTACGACGCCGTGCTGCTGACCCCTCGAGTCGGGATCCGCAGCGTCACCGTCCAGAGGCCCGCGGCCGTCATCCACCGGTGCCGAAGCCTGATCGGCCGCTTCGTGATGCGCCAGTTCGCGGACCACTTCAGTACCTGCCGGGTACCCGCGCTCCTCGCGGGGAGCAGGCCGACGAGCAGGAAGTTCGCCGCGAGGTCTCGCACCAGGAGGGCGACGAGCTCGGGTATCTCCCCTGGGTCGACGACCGGGCGCCCGTCCACGACTCCGCGCTCGGTCAGCGCCTCCGCAACCGCCACGGCCTCCTCGGTCTCGCCCTCGACGACGCGACGAAGTGCTCCGATGACCGCGTCGCCGGGTTCTCCCACCGCCTTGCGCCACAGGTGGACGAGCGCCGCAAGACTTGCCTGAGCATCCTCGGACCTGCCCAGAACGGGCATCGTCCGGCCCTCCGCGCCGATCACGTCCAGATTCCGCATCGGCGCCTTCGTGACCATCGCGAGGGGGACCATGACCAGGCCCTGGACGTCGTCGATCGACGCCTTCGTGCGCTCCTCCGGGGTGTAGGCGAGTCGGGGGTCCGGTGGCGGGATGCAGTCGATCGAGTTCCGACGTCGGCCGCGCTCCCCGTGCAGGAGGTGGACGCTCTCCACCCGACGCAGGACCCAGCCGCTCCACTGGAGCAGTGCGTCGGCCAAGGCCTCCCCGAGGCCGGTGTCGATCCCGAGCTCTGCAACGCACGTGTGCGCCACGGCCGGCTCCACCCCGGTGGTCGCGCGTCCTCGCCGACGTCGAACGAGAAGCCCCCTGATGATCACCCGCGCAGGCTATCCAAGGCGTCGGACGAGCACGTGCGCCCGACGGTCCCCGATCGTTCCGACAGTGGGGTCGAGGGCGCTCGAACGTCCGACCTCTGCCTGCAGCGGGCCCCGCGCTGCGCACACCGAGGCTCAGCGCAGGACGATCCGGTTCCCGTTGACCAGGTCGGCGGCCTTCGAGCACAGCCAGGCGATGACCTCGCCGACCTGCTCGGGCGTCGCGACGTGCGTGTGCGCGGGGCTCGCGGCGACGAACTCGCGCACGGCGTCGGTGATCCAACCCGTGTCGGTGACCGGCGGGTGGACCAGGTTGGCGGTGATGCCGAGATGGGCGAGCTCCGTCGCAGCCGAGAGGGTCCAGCTCTCCATCGCGGCCTTCGCGGCACCGTAGGAGACCTCGTTCGGGAACCCGTTGCGCCCCTCGGAGGTCAGCCCGACGATGCGGCCCCACGTCGCACCCCGCGCCGCGTGGCGACGGGCCAGCTCGGCGATGAGCAGGGCGGTCGCCACGCCGTCGATCGCGAGCGAACGGGTGGCGGTCGCGTGGGTGACCGGCTGCATCGGACGGCCGAGGTCGTCGGTGGAGGCGGGGGCGAACGTGTCCGGCACCCAGCCGGACGCGTTGTTGACCAGCACGTCGACGGGCCCGAACGCCACCTCGGCGGCGTCGAACAGCTGCGCCGGCGCGGCCGGGTCACGCAGGTCCGTCTCCACGGCGACGGCGCGCCCGCCCGCCGACGTGATGCGGGCGACGACGTCGTCCGCAGTCTGGGAGCGGTGCTCCGCGTAGGCCGGGGGCTGGCCGGGGACTGGGTCGGGCGGGAAGCGGTAGTACGCGCAGACGACCGCGCATCCCTGCGCCGCGAGCGCGGCTGCCGTCGCCGCCCCGATGCCGTGGTTCGCACCCGTCACGATGCCGATGTGCAGGGTCATGGCCTCACACTGCCCGAGGCCGTCGGGCTCGGACCAGCGGATTGCGCCCGTCGGCGACGTCGGCGCGCGCGGCGAAGGGTCCGTGGCGATCAGGACGGTGCCTCGAGACGGACTTGCCGGCTCACGGCCGAGACGCGGCCGACGTTCCACTCATGGTGAGGTGCTAACGATTGGCCTGACCTGCGAGAAGGACGACCCTCCCAGGGGCACTTACACCGCTTCTCCGACGGGCTTACACGGGCCGGCCGACGACGCCTTGCGCCGTGTCAGCGGCCGAGGTCGGGGTACATCGCGACGAGCTCATCCAGGTCGGCAGGGCACTCGGTGACGGTGGCGGCGATGTTCTCCGCGGCCTGCGCGAAGACGTCGGCTGGTGGTGTCCACGCGCTCCCGTCGAGCCGGATCTCGAAACCGCCGCATGTCAGCACTGCCGCCGGGACCACGCCGTCGGATGAGGTGCCGTGCTGGACGACGACCGGACCCACGTTGGTCGTGCGGCTCACCTCGATCGGAATCCGTCCGTCGTACTCCGGCGGCCCGAGGGTCGCACTCACGTGGTCACCTCCGATCAGGACAGTGTCTCCGCCCGTCAACGGGTCGTAGGTGTCACCGAGCGGCTCCAACCCGGCAGCACGGAGCATGTCGTCCAGCCAACGGTTCATGGCGCACACAGTCAGCGCGGGTCGACACCCGCCCGCGTCGTCGGCTGGCAGGTCCGCCGGCACACCACCCGTGCCCCCTGGGCCCTGCGAGAGGACGTTGACCACGGGCTCGCCATCGGGGGCGTAGCCGGGTGGGAGCTCGACGACGTACGTCGTGATCCTGAGGTCCGCGGTGCAGCCGGTGACTCCGTCGGGCATGCCAACCACGATGTCGAGGGTGTTGCCGTAGCCGCGGATCGCCTTGGGCCACGTCGGGCACGAATACGACCCACCCGTCCACAATGTCACCGTTCCCGCTCCGGGATCCACCGCGGGCTCAGGACCCTGACCGAAACCCGCGTCTCCCTCCGGGGGCCGGTCGAACGGGTCGGACGCGCCCCTGGGATATCCGCCGTACGCGTAGAGCACGGTCGCCGGCGTGAACGAGGGTGTCTCCGCCGGGACCGGTTCCGCGACCCGATCTGGTGTGCGGCCCCACCCGCCTGCCATTCCCACACTCAGGACCAGCGTGCTTGCGCTGGCGGCGGCCACGCCAGACCACCGGGCTACCGTCCTGCGTCGGCGCGCTCGGCGGCCCGCTCGAAGCATGTCCGTCGGGTCCAGGACCGGAGCCGGCTCGGCGGCGTGCGCCCTGCGCAGCCGCTCCGCGAGCTGCTCGTTGTCAGTCATCACGACTCCCTCCCGTCTGTGTGGTCCATGTCCCGTGTCTGCTTCAGTTCGGCGCGGAGCTGCGCCGTCCCGCGCGAGGCCGCCGACTTCACCGCTCCCACGCTGATGCCCAAGGTGTCGGCGACCTCAAGCTCGGACAGCCCTTCCACGTAGCGCAGGACCACGACACGGCGACGCTTCACCGGTAGGCGGTGCAACGCCACGACCACCTCGTCTCGCCCGCCAGGGTCGTCGGGCACAGTCGTGCCCCGCGGCTCTGGCATCGACTCCGGTGCGGTGAGCACCTCGCGGCGGCGGGTCCGCCACGTGTCGATCCGGGCGTTGGCGAGCACCCGCCGGGCGTAGGCGAGCGGTTCGCCGCGACGCGCCGTCCCCCAGGCCAGGTAGGTGCGCACCAGGGCGAGCTGGGTCAGCTCCTCCGCACGGTGCGGATCTCCGCACAGCAGCCGGGCCGTGCGGCCCAACGCCTGACCGCACTGCGCGACGAACGCGGTGAACTCCCCGTCCCAGTCCGCCGCGGAGGCGTCGATGTGCGGCGAGAGCACCGGCACCGACGGGAGGGCGTCGTCGTCTCCCACCCTGCCCCCGATCGTCACCGGCATCGTCACACCCTGCTCACGATGGAGGCAGCGCAGAAGTTGCCTCGCGGGCGAAGGTCACCCGGATGGAGCAGGTCCGCCCCGTTCTGCTGAGCGCGGTCCCGCATGGCCGCCGGGCAGGCACGGCGGCTCATCGGGTGTCCCGCCGTCTGCGACGCAGACTCTCGACGTTGGCGGCGATGCGTGGGCTGGTGTGCAGGATCGCCTCGATGACGTGGGCTGCGGTGGGCTCGTCGACGCTGGCGATGTCCAGCCCCAACGGCCGGTCTGACGGGATCTCCCCGCCGACGCGCTCCTGCGGCGCCGGCCGGGCCGGGACGAGCGCGATCTCCAGGTCGAGCGCGTGAGCGAGCCGAGCGATCGTGGCCAGGTCGGGCCATGCCTGCCCGGCCTCGATCCGGCCCACCGTGTGGGGAGCCAGCTCGGCGGCGCGGGACAGGGTGGCGCGGGACCAGCGGCGCTCCTGGCGCGCCTGGGTCATCGCAGCGGCCAGACTTGCGACCGCGCGGACCGCGACGAGATCACCGTCGGACGCCGGTGTGCCGGGAGGCGCGGCGAAGGGGCCGGTTGGCCAGGTTCCGGTGCAGTAGGCCAGGGGCGTTGCTGGGTAGCCCACGTCACCGCCTTCACCGGTTCGCCTCAGAACTGACGCTCAACATACAGGGATCGTGCCGTTCGACATTCACAGCACAGTCGTCCGACCGGCACGTTGCGACGGCCCGATGAACCCAGCCGAAGGACGCCGCTGCCCTTGTCCTCCCGCAAGGCCGTCGCGCTGCCAACCGACCCGGTCGCAGCGCTCGAACTCCTGGCCGGCTCCGCCGACCCGACGCTGGTCGAGCACGCCGCGTCCTACCGCCCTCGCTTCCCCGGTCCGTCCTGGCCGACGGCCGCTCCCTTCGTTGCGCTCGGCATCGTCGCCGCGGCGCCGACCTCACGCGGGACATCGCGCCGCCACGGACCCACGCGGTGCACCGGCCCAAGCCTCTCCGCCGACGACCTCGAGGCCCTGGTCACCGACGCGCTCCTGGACGTGTACACGAACACGGACCTGTTCGCCCAGGCCATCGACGCCCACCTGACCGCGCACGCCGACACCGTGACGGACCTGACCGAGGAGCTGACGGCGGCCCGGGCCGCCATCGCGTCCAAAGAGCGGGTGCGGCGCCGGTACCAGGACGACTACGAGGCCGGGCACCTGACCGCTGCCCGCTACGAAGACCGGGCCAGGCAGCTCGACGACGAACTCGCGGCCCTGCACGCTCGCGTGGCCGACCTCGAGGTCGCCGCACAGGCACCCGTGGTGCCGCGCATGCCGACCGCCAGCGAGCTGCAGGAGATGCACGCGCACCTGGCCACCGGCATCCGCAGCGGCGACGTCGCCGTCCGCAAGGCACTGTTCACCGCGCTCGTCGAACGCATCGAGGTCCACGACCGCGACGACATCCGACCGGTCTTCCGCCTCTACGACCCCGCAGCCAGGACCATCCTGCAAGCCGCCGCGGCCGAGCGGTGAGGTCCGGCCCCCGAGAGATGTCCCGGGTGGCAGGTACCGTGCAACGAGCACGCTGGAGAGAGGAACTGCAATGACGGGCGACGTGTTCGCAAACCGTCGTGCTGGGTGGAGCCAAGGGGACTCGAACCCCTAACCCCCTGCTTGCAAAGCAGGTGCGCTACCAATTGCGCCATGGCCCCGTGCTTGCGCGGGTCGAGCCCGCGCCGTGCGATGCAGCCGGTCACTCGACGTCGTCGGTGACTTCCGTCCACAGATCGCGTTCGTCCCGCTCCTCCGCGTACGTGCGCCAGAGGACGTACCCGACGCCCCCGAGGAGGGCTGCCAGGAGAAGCTTCTTCATCGGGCCTCCGGGGTACGAAGGGGAGTGGGCCTAGGAGGACTTGAACCTCCGACCTCTTCCTTATCAGGGAAGCGCTCTAACCGCCTGAGCTATAGGCCCGGATGCGCCGCAGGCGCCGCACGAGAGTACCCCAGCGGCGGCCCGGCGCCCAAGTCAGAAGGTCCCTACCTGGGCGGTCGGCCCAGGTAGGAGCCCCGGTCAGTCGTCCGTCAGGGTCACGTTGATGCCGCCGACGAGCGCGGCGACGATGTTGTAGAGGAACGCGCCGATCGTGGACAGCGCGGTCAGGATGACGACGTCGACCACCGCGATCATCGTCGCGAGCGAGATGACCCGGTCGAAGGACGCGATCTCCAGGACGGGGATGAAGTCCTTCTTGCCCGTGATCTCGGAGATCGTGTCGTTCAGCGACGTGAAGACCGCCAAGTTGTCCAGCGTGTACCAGACGACTGCGGCGGCCACGACGATCATGATGCCGATCGCCACGGACAGCAGGAACGACAGCTTCATGATCGACCAGGGGTCGATCCGGGAGACCGCCAGACGCACCTTGCGCGGCCCACCCGCCGCCGACGCCTTGGTGGTGACGGACGGCGTCTGACGCACCGGGGTCTCGCGTGCGGGAGCCTCGTCGCGGGCCGGCGGCACCACGGGGATGGACGCCGGAGCAGCGGGAACGGCAGCCGGGGCGGGAACGGCAGCCGGGGCGGGAGTTGGCGCCGCAGCGGCGGACGCACTCGCGGCGGGGGCCGCGGAGATCGGCCCGGAGGACTTCGCCGACGCCTCCGCGGCGGAGAGCGGACGGCGGCGCGTCATCTCCAGGTCGTCGATCGCCGCGGCGTCCGACGCCGACGACGACTCGGACGAGCCGTCGGAGGGTGCCTCGGTGACGATCGCCCCGGTGCGCTTGATGCGCTCGCCCGTGGACGGAGCGGTGGAGCCGCTGACCGCGCCCGTCACCGGTCGCGTCGTGGACCGCGACCCGCCGCGACCGGAGACCGCCTTCGTCGATGGCCGGCTCGGCCGCCCACCCGGGGTCTTCTTGGGAGCGATCGAGGGCGGCTGCGTCCCGTCGTTGCTCATCGGTCTCCCTCGGTCGGTGCCTCGGTCGAGGCGCTGTCGGCAGTCTCGGTGGCGGTGTCGACCGCCTCAGCGGCGCCGTCGTCAGCTGGGTTGTCGGCGTCCACGTCGTCGTTCTCCGCGGAGCTGTCCTCGTCAACGGTAGCGGCCTCACCGCCGAGGTTGCGCTCCACGTTGCGTGCGACTGCCAGGATGCGGTCGCCGGCGTCGGGCTTGGCGAGGATGACGCCGGTCGCGTCACGGCCGTGCACCGGGAGCTCTTCGACCATGGACCGGACGACCTTGCCGCCCTCCATGACCACCAGCAGCTCGTCGGTCCGCTCCACCATGACGGCCCCGACGAGGTCGCCGCGGTCGTCAGGCAGCCGCACGGCGCGCACGCCCAGGCCACCGCGGTTGGTGCGCCGGTAGTCGAGGTTGCCGTCGCCGTTCACGCGGTGCATGTCGGAGCGCTTCGCGTACCCGCCGTCCGTGACGGTGACCAGGTACGACTCCGACCCGATGACGTCCATGCTCAGCAGCTCGTCGTCCCCTCGGAATCGCATGCCCGTGACGCCCGACGTCGCCCTGCCCATCGGCCGCAACTGGTCGGCGGTGGCGTTGAAGCGCACCGCTTGGCCCTTGCGGCTGACGAGGAGGAGCTCGTCGTCGTCGTCCACCAAGGCGGCCGACACTAGTTCGTCAGGCGTGCCGGTCGCGTCCTCCCGCAGGTTGATCGCGATGAGGCCGCCGGACCGGTTGGAGTCGTACTCCGCGAGGCGGGTCTTCTTCACCAGGCCGCGCCGCGTGGCCAGGACCAGGTACTCCTTGGCGTCGTAGTCGCGCAGGTCGATGACCTTCGCGATCTCCTCGCCCGGCTGGAACGCCAGCAGGTTCGCGACGTGCTGGCCCTTGGAGTCCCGCCCGCCCTCGGGCAGCTCGTAGGCCTTCGCGCGGTACACCCGGCCCAGGTTCGTGAAGAACAGCAGCCAGTGGTGGGTCGTCGTGACGCCGAAGTGCTCGACGACGTCGTCCGCACGCAGCTGCGCGCCGCGCACGCCCTTCCCGCCGCGCTTCTGCACCCGGTACTGGTCGCTGCGCGTGCGCTTGGCGTACCCGCCGCGGGTGATCGTGACGACGACCTCCTCCTCGGCGATGAGGTCCTCCATGGAGACCTCGCCGTCGTACGGGAGGATCTGCGTGCGGCGGTCGTCGCCGTACTTGTCGACGATCTCCGTGAGCTCGTCGCCGACGATCTGCCGCTGCCGCTCCGGCTTGGCAAGGATGTCCGTGTAGTCGGCGATCTTCGCCATCAACGACTCGTACTCGTCGATGATCTTCTGCCGCTCGAGGGCGGCGAGCTGGCGCAGCTGCAGGTTGAGGATGGCGCGGGCCTGGATGTCGTCGACCTCCAGGAGCGACATGAGGCCTTCGCGCGCCTCCTCGACGGTGGCCGACGCGCGGATCAGCGCGATGACCTCGTCGAGCATGTCCAGCGCCTTGAGGTACCCGCGCAGGATGTGCGCCCGCTCCTCGGCCTGCTTGAGGCGGAACCGGGTGCGCCGCTGGATGACGTCGAGCTGGTGGTTCACCCAGTGCCGGATGAACGCGTCGAGGCTCAGGGTGCGCGGGACGCCGTCGACGAGCGCAAGCATGTTCGCGCCGAACGTGTCCTGCAGCTGGGTGTGCTTGTAGAGGTTGTTCAGCACGACCTTCGCCACCGCGTCGCGCTTGAGCACGATGACGAGGCGCTGGCCCGTGCGGCCCGACGTCTCGTCGCGGATGTCCGCGATGCCGGTGACGCGGCCGTCCTTGACGAGGTCGGCGATCTTCGCGGCCACGTTGTCGGGGTTCACCTGGTACGGCAGCTCGGTGACCACGAGGCAGATCCGGTTGTGGATCTCCTCGACCGTGACGACCGCCCGCATCGTGATCGAGCCGCGGCCCGTGCGGTAGGCCTCCTCGATGCCGCGTCGGCCGAGGATGGTCGCGCCCGTCGGGAAGTCCGGGCCCGGGATGCGCTCGATGAGCGCCTCGAGGAGCTCTTCCTTCGGGGCCTCCGGGTGCTCGAGGTGCCACTTCACGCCCTCGGCGACCTCGCGCAGGTTGTGCGGCGGGATGTTCGTGGCCATGCCGACGGCGATGCCGGCGCTGCCGTTGACCAGCAGGTTCGGGAAGCGGGCCGGCAGGACGACGGGCTCCTTGGTGCGGCCGTCGTAGTTGTCGCGGAAGTCGACGGTGTCCTCGTCGATGTCCCGGACCATCTCCATGGCCAGCGGCGCCATCCGGCACTCGGTGTACCGCGGGGCGGCGGCGGGGTCGTTGCCCGGGGAGCCGAAGTTCCCCTGGCCCTGGACCAGCGGGTAGCGCATGGTCCAGTCCTGCACGAGCCGGACGAGCGCGTCGTAGATCGCGACGTCACCGTGCGGGTGGTACTTGCCCATGACGTCGCCGACCACGCGGCTGCACTAGGAGAACAGGCGGTCGGGCCGGTAGCCACCGTCGTACATCGCGTACAGGACGCGGTTGTGCACCGGCTTGAGCCCGTCGCGGACGTCCGGCAGCGCGCGCCCGACGATGACGCTCATCGCGTAGTCCAGGTACGACCGCTGCATCTCCAGCTGCAGGTCGACCGGCTGGACGCGGTCGGTGGTGACGTCGCCGTCGGTCGGCTCGGGGCCGGTGACGTCGCCGTCGTTCGGGGGGGTCTGCTCGCTCACGTGTCCTCGTCTCGTCCGGTTCCTGGGGGCGGGCGTCGCGCACGGGTGTGCGGGCCGCCGTCGGCCATCGCTAGATGTCCAGGAACCTCACGTCCTTGGCGTTGCGCTGGATGAACGAGCGTCGGGACTCCACGTCCTCGCCCATCAGCACCGAGAAGATCTCGTCGGCGGCGGCCGCGTCGTCGAGGGTGACCTGCAGCAGGATCCGGTGGTCCGGGTCCATCGTGGTCTCCCACAGCTCGGAGTAGTCCATCTCGCCGAGACCCTTGTAGCGCTGGATGCCGTTGTCCTTCGGGATCCGCTTGCCGGAGGCCTGGCCGGCGGCCAGGACGGCGTCGCGCTCGCGGTCGGAGAACACGTAGTCGTGCGGGGAGTTCGACCACTTGATCCGGTAGAGCGGCGGCTGCGCGAGGTACACGTGCCCGTTGGTGATGAGCTCGGGCATGTACCGGAACAGCAGGGTCAGCAGCAGCGTCGTGATGTGCTGGCCGTCGACGTCGGCGTCGGCCATGAGCACGATCTTGTGGTACCGCAGCTTGGCGATGTCGAAGTCCTCGCCGATGCCCGTGCCGAACGCCGTGATCAGCGCCTGGACCTCCGCGTTGCCGAGCGCACGGTCGAGGCGGGCGCGCTCGACGTTCAGGATCTTGCCGCGCAGCGGGAGGATCGCCTGGGTGCGGGGGTTGCGGCCCCGGACGGCCGAGCCGCCGGCCGAGTCACCCTCGACGATGAAGATCTCGGACTCGGACGCGTCGTTGGACTGGCAGTCCTTGAGCTTGCCCGGCATGCCGCCGGACTCGAGGAGGCCCTTGCGCCGTGTGGCCTCGCGCGCCTTGCGGGCCGCCATCCGCGCCTGCGACGCCTGGATGGACTTGCGGATGACGTCGCGGGCCTCGCCCGGGTGCGCGTCGAGCCAGTCGGCGAGCTGGTCGCCGACGACCTTCTGCACGAACGTGCGCGCCTCGGTGTTGCCGAGCTTGGTCTTGGTCTGGCCCTCGAACTGGGGCTCGCCGAGCTTGACGGAGATGACGGCGGTCAGACCCTCGCGGACGTCGTCGCCCGTGAGGTTCTCCTCCTTCTCCTTGAGGATGTTCTTCTCGCGCGCGTACTTGTTGATGAGGGTGGTCAGCGCCGCACGGAAGCCCTCCTCGTGCGTGCCGCCCTCGGTGGTCGAGATCGTGTTCGCGTACGTGTGCACGGACTCCGAGTAGGCGGTGGTCCACTGCATCGCGATCTCGACGGAGATGCGGCGCTCGGTGTCCTCGGCGGAGAAGTCGATGACCTCCGGGTGCACCAGGTCGACCTTCTTCGTCGAGCTCAGGTGCTTGACGTAGTCGACCAGGCCGCCGTCGTACTTGTAGACGACCGTGCGGGCCGGCGAGCCGTTGCCGGCCTCGGTGATCCCGTCCGCCTCGTGCGCGGTCTTCGCCGCGGCGGCGTCGGTGATCTCGTCCTCGGTGCCGGTGTGCTGCGGGCGCTCGTCGGTGAGCGTGATCTGCAGGCCCTTGTTGAGGAACGCGTACTGCTGGAACCGCGAGCGCAGCGTCTCGAAGTCGTAGTCGACGGTCTCGAAGATGTCGCTGTTCGGCCAGAAGGTGACCGTGGTCCCCGTCTCCGTGGTCTCCTCGCCCGTCGCGAGCGGTGCCTGCGGGACACCGTCGCGGTACTCCTGCCGGCGCACGTGGCCCTGGCGGCGCACCTCGACCGCGAGCCGGTACGACAGCGCGTTCACGACGGAGACACCGACGCCGTGCAGGCCGCCCGACACCGCGTAGCCGCCGCCCCCGAAC
>JAEYXM010000232.1 GCA_023428465.1 Actinomycetes bacterium | reverse complement strand
GCGCCCACCCGCAGGTCGTGCGCGCGTGGGCCGTGCCCGGGCGCCTCGCGGGGGTCACGTGGGACGGGCGCCCGGTGACGACCGCCGCCCCGGCGGCGCGCGGTGCCGTGACCCTGGTCGTGGAGCGGACGCCCCGGCCGGCGGGCGTCCCGGCGTCGGCGTGGGCGGCGACGCACGACTTCCTCGTGGACGTGCTGCGCGTCGCCGTCGGCAGCGAGGTCGACCAGCCGCACCCGACGTGGCGGGACACGCTCGAGCCCCTCGACCCGCGGCGGCTCATCTGCGACGAGGTCGGCGCCGCCCTGCTGCGGGTCGTCCCCGTCGTCCTCCAGGGCACGCTCGTGACCGGCGTCGGCGCGGACCGGGGCGCGACCGTGGGTGACGCGCTCGCGCGCGTGGCGGCGCACTTCGCGACCGGCCGGCCCGAGAGCCGCCCGGGCCCGGTCGACGGGCCCGTGGTCGACGGTCCGTGGCCGCGCATCGACCAGCCGGCGGACGGCTGGACGCCCGGGGAGTCGATCCGCTTCACCGAGGTCGTCGCCGCGATCGTCGCGGACCCCGCGATCCTCGGCGTGGAGCAGCTGGCGATCGGCGTCGACGGCGAGGACCCCGTCCCGTCCACCGCCGGGACCGTCGCCGTCCCGCCCGACGGCGTCCCCGGCCTCGCCGACGTCCAGTGCCTGCGCGTGCGCCTCGTCGTCAGCGGGGGGTGCAGCGATGTCTGACGCCACGATCGGGACGGGCATGTTTCCCGGCGCCGCGTCCGGCGCGGTGCCCGGAGCGGACTACACGCGCCTCGCCCAGCACCTGCCCGCCGTCTACGCCGACGACGCCGCCTCCTTCGCGCAGATCGACGCGTTCCTCGGCCTCGCCGACGAGCTCAACCACGCCTACCTGGAGCGCCTCGAGGACCTCGGCCTGACGCTCGGGCCCGACGCCGCGCTGCGCTGGCCCGCGGACCTCCCGCTCGACGCGGGCGGCGACGCCGTCATCGACGCGTACCTCGCGACGTACGACGAGGTCGCCACCTGGGCCGCGTTCACGTTCCCGCCGTCGTGGACGCGCGACGAGGCCGGCGTCGTCCTGCGGCGGGACTTCCTCGCCCGGGCCGTGCGGCTGTGGCGCCGCCGGGGCACACCGCGCGGCTTCCTCGACTGGTTCTGCCTGGCGTTCTGCGTCGCCGACGACGCGCGGCCGTACCTGCTCGAGCACTTCAAGGTCCCCGGCCCGCAGATCACCGCACCCGAGCTCACCGGGACCCTCTTCGTCCCGTCGACCGAGCAGTTCTCCGACTACCGGCGCCGGCACGAGGCGGCGGAGTTCGTCGACCGGTACGCCCCCGCGCACGTCGCACTGCGGGTGTGCTGGGTGCGGCCGGGCTTCACCCTGCCCGCCGCGCCCGCCCTGCCCGCCGACCCGACACCCACCCAGGTCGCGACCTTCCGCGGGCAGGTCGACCTCTACCGCGCGGACCTGCGCGCGCTGCTGTGCTCGATCACCTCGTTCGTGGACCACGCGAACGGCATCCACATCTGGGAGTGCATCGACGAGGGCCGCTCGATCGACCGGCTCGACATCGGGCAGCTGCCCAGCGAGGAGTGAAGGGACCCACATGCCCGACAACCAGTACCCGGTCTTCGAGGGCGGGCAGACCCTCACCGCGGCGGACCTGAACCAGCTCCGCGCCTTCGGGCACGCCCGGGACCGCGTCCTCGGGCGCCTCACGGGGTTCGGTGTGGGGTGCGGCCTGGCCGGCACCGTCACGGGGAGCACCCTGACGATCGCGCCGGGCCTGGCCGTCGACCAGGCCGGCGAGCCGATGATGCTCCCCGCCGCCCGGACGATCGCCCTGCCGCCGACGCCGTCGTCCGGCACGTTCGCCTTCGTCACCGCCGCCGGGGGCGGCTTCTCCGTGGTGCTCGAGTCGACCGACACGGTCGAGCCGACCCCCGACTGCGGCGAGGTGGACTGCGAGGGCCACGCGGAGCTGCACACGCGGGGCGTCACGCTGCGTGTGGTCCCCGGGCGCATCACCGGGCCGCGCTTCGACTTCGCGGGCGAGCCGCTGCTCGCGGTCGAGCCCCTGCGCCTGTCGCTCACGTCGAACCCGCAGGGCTCCTACACCACCCTGCGGAACACGATCGCGACGCGCCTGGCCAACAACGGCAGTCCGCTGATCAACCCCGCGCTCATCGCGCAGCTGTCCGAGACCTCCATCGCGACGAGCGACCTGCCCGGCGTGAAGGGCTACAAGGCCGGGTTCCTCAACCAGGTCCTGTTCGCGGCGCTGGACCTGCTGCGCTGCCGCGCCCTGGCCGCGACCGCGTGCGACCGGTCGACCCCGCGGCCCGGCGTCGTCCTCGGCTGGGTGCGCCAGGTGAGCGGCACCTGGACGTGGGAGTGCCAGTACCGGCACGCGTGGGAGCCGCTGCCGGGGCTGAGCCTCGCGCTCGTCGGCGGCACGTGCGGGGACCCGTGCGGCATCTGGGTCGACGCGCTCGAGGGCCTCATCTCGGGTTATGCGCCGCCGGACCCGCCGCCGCTCGAGGAACCCGACGACGGCGGCGTCGTCGTGTACCCGGTGTGCCCGCTGGGCATGGTGCTCATCAAGGGCAAGTGCGTGAACATCTACTTCCCGCCGCCCGAGATCCCCGACAGGTGGCGCCGGCCCTGGGAGATCGACCAGCTCAACCCGCTCGATCCGATCTGGAACCCGCCGAACATCCGCGAGCACTTCGACGAGCTCGTGCGGGACGTCTACGAGACCGACCCGTGGGAGTACTTCGGCATCGGGACGGTCAGCGCGCTGCCCGCACTCGGCCGGGACGTGGCGCTGGCGAAGGGATCGCTCGAGGCCACGATCACCGAGCTCGGGGGCCTCGCGAGCGTGCTCGTGGCCACCGCTGCCGAGGCGACCGCGATGCCGGGCTACCAGCCGGGCGCGACGTTCAACACCGCCGACACCGTCGTCATGACCGTGGGCATGAACAACAAGGTCGTGGCGATCGGGCGCATCCCGGCCGCGCACACCGCGCGCGAGATCGGCACCGCGTTGCCCGCTGCCACGGCCGCCGCCGCCGAGGCGGTCGCGGTGACGGCGACGATCCCCTCGATGGTCACGACCGCCGTCGACGAGCGGGCCGGCGGGTTCCGCGAGCTCGAGACCGCCGTGAAGGAGGTGCTGACCCAGGCGGGCTCCGTCCTGTCCGACGGGGCCCTGCAGGGCGCCATCAAGGGCGTCGTCGACGAGCGCATGAAGCTCGTGGACACCACGATCGGCGGCCTGCAGACGCAGATCAACAACCTGTACATGGTGCGCGGGGACGTGGGGAACGCCGGGAAGCTCGGCCCGACCCAGGGCATGCGGCTGGACCAGGACATGAGCCTGGCGATCACGACGTTCGCCGACACGATCACGCAGGGCCTGGAGGGCCTGGTCACGCCCGAGAACGAGCGGACGCTCGGCCAGCACCTCAAGCGCGTGCACACGCAGGCCGCCCAGCTCGAGGCGATCGCCACCGCGGGCGAGCCGATCGCGATCGGCGACGCCACCGTGCAGCTGCTGTCGACGTTGCGCACGGCCGTGAAGTCGGCCGGGATCGACAAGGCCGTCGGGCGCGAGCTCGACGTGCAGCTGAACGTCGTGAAGGGCCTGCTGGGATGACCGACGTCGTGGTGGACCGGCTGCGCATCCGCGGGAGCGGTGCGCGCCGGCTCGCCACGGTCGCGGCCCGGACGCTCCCGGCCGCGCTCGAGGACGCCCTCGGCGACCTCGCCGACGGCGTCCTCGGCCCGCTGACGGTCACGCTCGACCTGGACCCGGACGACTACGACGACGCCACGCTCGCCGTCCTGTGGGCCGACCGGGTGCGCACGGCGGCCCTCGCCGCCGGGGCGGCGCGGCGCTCACCGG
>JAEYXM010000137.1 GCA_023428465.1 Actinomycetes bacterium | reverse complement strand
GCTGGAGCCCCACCCGGACGTGGAGGTGCGCTCGAACGTGTCGAAGGCGTAGACCCCGTCGGGCGCGACGGTTGCCGCCCGCGCGGGGCCGGCCGTCACTGCCGGAGCCGCCGCGGTGGCCCCCGTTGCCGGGAGGACGCCGACGACGGCGGTGGCGGTCGCGATGGTGGTCGCCACCAGCGCGGCGAAGGCGCGCGTGCGGGTGCTGGGTGTCATCGGTGGATCCCCTCGGACGGCATGGTGCGGCGGTGCCGTGCTGGTCCGTGATCACCTGCGATCGTCGGCGGCACGTCCAGTCTGGTCGGGATCGGTGGGAGCACCACCACCTGTTCGCAGAATGGATATGGCCCGGTTTGCCCGCGTCCACCGGGCTGCGGGGTGCGGCCGGCGCCAACTCCCCCAGGGATCGGCTCCGTCAGCCCGCGGTCAGCCAGACCAGCCCGACGCCGGCGGCCGCCGCGCCCACGCACGTCACGAGCGTGCCGAACGCGTTGAGCACCGCCCAACGCCACTCGTCGGCCTGCACGAGGCGCACGGTCTCGACCATCGCCGTCGAGAAGGTCGTGTACCCGCCGCAGAACCCCGTCGCGGCCACCGCGAGCCACGTCGGGCCGAGGCCGCCGAACGTCGCTGCACCCGTGAGCAGCCCGATGCCGAACGACCCGGTCACGTTCACGACGCCGGTCGCCAGCGGCAGCACGCCGCTCCACCGGGCACGCACGAGGCCGTCGACGACGAAGCGCGTCGCCGCACCCACCGCCCCGGCGAGCGCGACCGCGACGAGCAGCCCGAGGTCCACGCCGCTCACCCCCGCCCGTCCGCGTCCGGCCCGACGCCGGGCCGGACGTCCGCCGTCCCCGACGCCGCATCGGCCGCCACGCGTCGTCGGCCCGCCCGGGCCGCCACGGCCACGCCCGCGAAGCAGACCGCGAAGCCCAGGACCACGCTCACCACCCCGTACGCGACGCCGAGGCCCGCGCGCCCGTCGGCCAGGAGCCGCTCGACCTCGATCGCAAGGCTGCTGAAGGTCGTGAATCCGCCCAGCAGGCCGGTCCCCAGCGCCAGGCGCAGCCGGCGCGCACGCTCGCTCTCCGGGCCGGGCCGGACCAGGGCCTCGAGCAGCACCCCGAGGGCCGCCGCACCGACCAGGTTCGCGACGAACGTCGCCGTCGGCCAGCCCCCGGCCGACGGGAGCGCCTGCGCGAGCGCGTGGCGCGCGGCCGTCCCGACGGCGCCGCCGGCCGCCACGAGGGCGACCAGACGGGGCTGGGTGTGGGGTGGCCGAGTCATCGCCGCGAGCCTAGACCCGGCGGTCGAGCGCACGTTGGCCGGACCGTTACCGCAGGTCACAGGCCGGATACGCGCGGGGCCCGCAGGACACGGATGCCCATCGGATCGGTCACGGACCGGCGACTTCGACCACACGGCCACCGCCGCGGTCCTACGTTCGCGCCATTCAGCCACGACGAGGACGACGGAGGCAGTGATGAGCACCGACCGGATCACCAGCCGGACACCGATGGCCACCCTCACCGGGGGCGTGCTCGTCATCGGCCTCGCCCTTGCGGGCTGCAGCGGCGGGAGCGAGTGGGACGCCCCCGACGGCGGCAACGACGCCGCCTCCGAGGAGGGCTACGCCCAGCCGGGCCTCCCCGACAGCTCCGACGACGACAGGCCCGAAAGCCTGGAGGACTCCGCCGCGGACCGCGGGATGACCGACCCTGCCGAGGACGCCCTGTCGACGTTCGCGCTCGACATCGACACCGGCTCCTACACGCGGTTCCGCGACGCCATCACGCAGGGCGGCTACGTCGACCCGCAGGAGGTCCGGACCGAGGAGTTCATCAACTATTTCGCCCAGGACTACCCGACGCCGGCCGACGGGCTCGCCGTCCACCTCGACGCGACCACGCTGCCCTTCGACTCCGAGCGCCTGGTGGTCCGCGTCGGCATCGCGAGCGCGCCGACCCCGAGCATCCTGCGCGACGACGTCGACCTCGTGCTCGTCGTCGACTGCTCCGGCTCCATGAGCGACGGCGGGAAGATGGAGACGACGCAGGGCGCCCTGCGCACGCTCGTCTCCTCGCTGCGGCCGAGCGACCACGTCGCGATGGTCTGCTACTCGACCGAGGCCGAGGTCCTGCTCGAGCCCACGGCCGTCTCCGACGAGGGCCGGATCATGGCGGCGATCGACGAGCTGCGACCCCTGGGATCCACCAACGCCGCGGCCGGCCTGGAGCTCGGCTACGACCTGGCCGCCGAGATGCGGACGCAGGGCCGGATGACCCGGGTCATCCTCATCAGCGACGGCGTCGCGAACGTTGGCGAGACCGACCCCGACGGGATCCTGTCCCGCATCAGCACGGAGGCGAAGTCCGGCGTGAACCTGGTCTCCGTGGGCGTGGGCATGGACAGCTACAACGACTACCTGCTCGAGCAGCTCGCGGACACCGGGGACGGCTGGCACGTCTACGTCGACGGCCCCGCCGAGGCCGAGCGCGTCTTCTCGACGGACCTCACCGGCTCGCTCGTCGTCGCCGCGACCGACGCCCGCGCCCAGGTCGAGTTCGACCCCGCGCAGGTCGCCGGCTACCGGCTCATCGGCTACGAGAACCGCGCGATCGCGGACGAGGACTTCCGCAACGACGACGTCGACGGCGGCGAGGTCTTCGCCGGCCACACGACGACCGCCCTGTACGAGGTCACGCTCCGCGAGGGCCTGTCCCGCGCGACGTTCGTCCGGGCGACCGTGCGGTACCAGGACGACGACGGCCGGGCGGTCGAGCGCGACGCGAGCCTCGCCGGCACCGACTGCACGACGTCGTTCCGTGACGCCTCGCCGCGCCTCTACCAGGACCTGGTCATCGCCCTGCTGACTGACCATCTGGTCGGCGGCCCGTGGTCGGAGTCGATCAGCCTGGCCGAGCTGCAGGAGGCCGCCGCGCCACTGCCCGGCGCCCTCGACCACGACCCGGACGTCGTCCAGCTCGTCGAGCTCATCGAGGCGATCGAGGCGATCGACTACTACTGACGGCTCGGAGTGACAGCTCGGGGGTGACGACTCGGGGGTGACGACTCGGGGTGACAGCTCGGGGCGGCCGACCGGTGGACACGTCGCGTTGTTAGGTTTGCCTTACCTTATAGTCCTCGTTAGCCGCTGTACGACGCGGCGCCACCACGATCCCGAGGACGACATGAGCCTGCTCCGCCGTGCCCGTACGCCCATCCGAGCCACCGCGATCGCGACGGCCGCGCTGTTCGCCGCCGCGCTCACCGGCTGCTCCGCCGACACGAGCAACGACGACGCCGAACCCCGCTCCGACGAGACCGCCGGCTCCGAGGACGCCGCCCCGGGCGACGGCGGCACCCTCACCATCTACTCCGGCCGCAACGAGGGCCTCGTCGAGCCCCTGCTCGACCGCCTCGAGGAAGAGGTCGGCGTGCCCGTCGAGGTCCGCTACGCCGGCACCGCCGAGCTCGCCGCCCAGCTCCTCGAGGAAGGCGAAGGCACCGACGCCGACCTGTTCTTCTCCCAGGACGCCGGCGCACTCGGCGCGCTCAAGAACGCCGACCGCCTCGCCGAGATGCCCCAGGACCTCCTCGACCTCGTCCCCGAGCACTACCGCGACGCCGACGGCCAGTGGGTCGCCACGTCCGCCCGCGCCCGCGTCCTCGGCTACGACCCCGAGGCCGCGCCCGAGGTCGCCGACCTCACCGGCATCGACCAGATCCTCGACGAGGCCTACCGCGGGCGGATCGGCTTCGCCCCCACCAACGCGTCATTCCAGTCGTTCGTCACCGCGCTGCGCGTCGACCGCGGCGAGGACGGCGCCCGGGAGTGGCTCGAGGACTTCGCAGCGCTCGAGCCGCAGGCCTTCGACAACAACGTCGCCGTGCTCGACGCGATCGAGTCCGGCCAGGTCAGCATCGGCCTCATCAACCACTACTACTGGTTCGAGCGCGTCGCGGAGAAGGGCGCCGACGCCGTCCGCTCGCAGATCCGGTTCCTCGCCAGCGACGACCCCGGTGCCCTGGTGAACGTCGCCGGCGTCGGCATCCTCGAGGGCTCCGACCAGGCCGACGCCGCGGCCGCCGCCGCCGCGTTCCTCCTCTCCGACGAGGCGCAGCAGTACTTCGCGGACGAGACCGCCGAGTACCCCGTCGTCGAGGGCATCACCTCCACGACGCACGACCTCGCCCCCCTCACCGAGCTGTCGGGCTTCGTCGTCGACCTCAACGCGCTCGACTCCCTCGCGGAGACCCTCGCCCTGCTCGACGAGGTGGGGCTGACCTGAGCCTGACCCTGCCCCGCGCGTCGGGCCCGCCGGGACCCC
>JAEYXM010000118.1 GCA_023428465.1 Actinomycetes bacterium | reverse complement strand
AGCCCGTCCCGGCGGCACCGGCACCCGCGCTCGTCCCGGCGCCCGCGCCCGCCGTCGTGCCCGCACCGGAGCCCGCACCGACGCTGGCGCCGGCGCCCGCAGCCGCGGCGCCCGCGCCACCGGCCGCACCGGCCGACGCCGCAGCGACACCCGCGGCACCCGCCGCCGCCGCACCACCGAAGCCGATGCCGTGCAGGACCGTGATCGCGATGCCACCGAGCACGAGCGGCGCGATGATCGCGCGCATGCCGTGGTTGACGTCGCCGAGCTCGAGCACGAGGGCGCGGCAGTCGCCGCACTCCTCCAGGTGGGACTCCACGAGCGCCGTCTCGCGCTTGGCGAGGCCGCCACGGACGTAGGAGCCGAGCTTGGCGTTGACGATCGTGCACGCCTCGCTCGACGGCGACGCGAGGTGCTGCTGGAGGTAGGCCTGCCGGAGGCCCTCACGGGCCCGGTACGCGAGTGCGGCGACGCCGTTCGCGGTCAGACCGAGGACCGGCGCGATCTCCGCCGGCGACATCTCCTCGACCTCGGTGTACCAGAGGACGGCCTGCCACCGTTCCGGCAGCGACTTGTAGGCGCGCGAGACGACCGTGCGCTCGAAGCCGGCGAGCGCGGGCTGCTCGGTGGACTCCTCCGCGTCGAAGGCCGCCTCGAACGACGTCATGTCGTCCGTGGCCTGGACGCGACGGCCGGCCTCGACACGCGTCATCGCGACGCGACGGACCACCGTGAAGAGATAGGCACGGAAGGCGACGTCGGGGCCCCCGCCGCTCTGGATCGTGCTGAAGACCCGCTGGAAGGCGTCCGCGACGGCGTCGTCGGCGTCAGCGCCCGAGTTGGAGTACTGGTGGGCGACCGCACGGGCCGCGCCGGAGTGCCGCTCCCAGAGCACGCCGAAGGCGGCCGACTCGCCACTGCGAACGGCCGTGATGAGCTCCGCATCGCTGGCAAGATCCCAGCTGCTGCTGATGCTCAAAGACTCCCCTTCCCCGCACCCGAGCCGCTGCCCGCGTGCCCAGGGACGCCCACGCGGGTATATCACTCCATCGGAAAGGTTCTCACGGTTGTTGAGGCCAGTCAGCGCCTCAGTCGAGTGAGTCTCACCGCATTCGGGTGACACGGGTGGACCAGTCGGGCAATTCCGGGCCCCGAACCCGCGTCATAGCCCCCGCCCCCGGCCCTCTCATCCGGCGTGACCGCCACCAGCCAGACCCGCGACGCGTGGGCCACCACGCTCCGGGAGCAGTGGCGCACCGAGAGCATCGAGTCGGTGTGGCTGCGCCCGGGCGACTGGTACCACCCCGCGATCGACGCTCTCACCGAGGCCGTCGCAGCCGGCATCACCGCCACCGCCCCGGCGTACCGCCTGGGCCAGGTGCGCGGCGCCGCGGGCGTCGGCATCGCGGAGGCGCTGGACGACGTCGGGGTCCTCTTCCGCCTCATCGGGCGCGACCCCGGGCTCGACGTCATCCGCTCCCTGTGCGAGGGCTGGGCGAGCTCGCTCGAGTCGGCCCCCCTGCAGGTCGGCTGCATCGACGCGGAGTCCGGGCTGCCCACGCTCGAGTACCTCGCCGTCCGCCTGGGCGAGACCTACGGAGCCGTCCGCCGGCACGCGCACCACGCTTTCGTGACCCACTGCCTCGTGCTCGTCGACGTCGCGACCGGTGAGCTGCCGCCGTGGCGCCGCATGGCCCGCTCGGCCGCGATGGGCCGCGCCCTGACCGCCGCGCTCGCGCCCGGTCACCCCATGGCCGCCCTCGGCGGCGGCGCGTTCGCCGTCCTCGTGGCGCGCGACTTCGACCTCGGCGAGACCGTCCGCCGCATGCGCGAGCAGGTCAACGAGCACGCCGAGGCGCTGCACATCACGGACCTGGTCCGCACGCCCCCGCGCATCTGGATCGAGCCGCTCCCGGAGACCCACGAGGCCGCCGTCGACCTCCTCAGCCACCTGCGCAGGTAGGCCACCACCACAGACTCAGCATCCCCCCCACGTCACGGGCGCGGCCGCACAGGCCGCGCCCGTGGTGGGTCCGGGGTCAGCCGCGTTCGGGGTGGCGCAGGGCGCGGATCAGGGCCACGAGGTTCGCCAGCGTGCCGATCGCGCCGCCGACGATCGCGACCCACAGCGCCATCCGCAGCACCGTCGGCCAGAGCGAGCCGTCCGGGAACGTGAACGGGAACAGGCTGAGGATCCGCAGGCTCACCAGCGCGCCGACGACCACGCCCAGCAGGTCTCCTGCGGCGCGCAGCCACAGCCGGTCCTTGAACAGCCAGACGACGTTCACGGCGATGGTCAGGGCGATCGAGAGCGTGAGGAGCGGCACGACGTCGCCCGCGGCGTCCGTCAGGAAGGTCGCCGCGTCCCAGCCCGGGCTGACGTGGATCACCACGAGCAGCGCGATGTTGATCGCGATCGTCACGAGGTAGCCGAACCGGCGGGCACTCGGCGACGGCCGACGGGTGGGGCGGTCGCCCGCGCGTCGGGTCGCGGGTGCGGCCGCGGAGTCAGTGGTGCGCGGGTCGGCGTCGGTGGTCATGGTGCCCCCAGGGGCTGGCTCGGAGGTGGCCGTTCGAGCCGACCTTAGGGCCGCGGCTCCCCCAGCGGAGGGCGTCTACCCCCGATGTCGGCACCGTGTCAGCCGACGGGCGCCCCCTGCGCGGCGCGCCGGTAGGCCTCGAGGACGGCCAGGGCGTCCCGGGCGGTCGTGTCCGTGCCGACGGTGCTGACCACGATGCCGCGGCGCGCCGCCGTGACCGTCACGGAGTCGCCGAGGCCCTCGACACCCGGGGCGTCCGGCCGCACGTCCCGGCGCATCCGCACGACGACGGCCACACCCGTCCCGCGCCCACGCGCCGTCAGCGACTTCACCGCTTGCCAGGGCAGCCGCACGGAGCCGGCCGCCGTGCCCGGCACGGCCATCCAGATCCCGGCGGCGTCGGCGACCATCGGGACCGGCATCTCACGCCGCAGCAGCCACGTCACGGGCCCGGTGAGCATCCACACGAGCGTCCCGATCGCCGCGCCGATGCCGATGCCGACGCCGACGGCGAGCTGCAGCGCCAGCGCGTCCTCGAGCGTGCCGACGGCCCCCGCGAGGCACCCGCCCAGCACCCCGGCGAGGAGGAGCACGAGCAACAGCTCGAGCTGCAGCGAGCGCTTGACGCGCCGGTAGAGCGCGGCGCGGTCGGTCCGGACCTCGAACCGGGCGGGAAGCGTGGTCATGGGTCTCCGATCGTCGACGCGACCCTAGCGACGAAGGCAGGTGCGCCGCCGCACCGCCCACGACCCCGGGGCGACCGTCAGGGACGCGGCGGCCGCCAGACGACGAGCGCCCCGCTCGCGCTCACCCGGGCCGGGCGGTGGCCACGCGGGACGGCGACCACCTCGCCCCGCGGCCCGGCGGCGAACACGCGCCGCCCGGGGTCGGCGAGGGTGCGCAGTGCCTCGACCTGCTGGCTCAGCCGCTCCACCTCGGCCTCGAGGGCGAGGATGCGCTTGATCCCGGCGAGGTTGATGCCCTCATCCTGGGAGAGCCGCTGGACCTCGCGCAGCGTCGCGATGTCCCGCAGGGAGTACCGGCGCCCGCGCCCCGGCGCCCGCCCCGGCGAGACGAGCCCGAGCCGGTCGTACTGCCGCAGGGTCTGCGGGTGCATGCCGGCGAGCTCGGCGGCCACCGAGATGACGTACAGCGGGGTGTCGGGCGAGACGCTCACTGCGCGGCCCTCGCCCGCAGGTCGGCGCGGACGTCGCCGTCGGACGTCGCCGCGTCGAACGCCTCGACCGCAGCCCTCGCCTCGTCGGACAGTCGCTGCGGCACCGCGACCTGCACGGTGACGAGCAGGTCGCCCGGGCCCTGCGGCGCCGGGACGCCGTGCCCCTTCACGCGCAGCGTGCGGCCCGACGGAGTCCCTCCCGGCACCTTCACACGTACCGTCCGGCCGTCGAGCACGGGCACGTCGACGCGGGCACCGAGTGCGGCCTCGGCGAACGTGACCGGCACGGTGATCCGCAGGTCGTGGCCGTCGAGCGCGAACACCGGGTGCGGCTCGACCTTCACGGCGATGACGAGGTCCCCCGCCTGGCCACCCCCGTCGCCGGGCCGGCCCTTGCCGCGCAGCCGGATCTTCTGGCCGTCGCGCACGCCGGCCGGGATGCGCGCCGTCACGCGGCGCCCCTCGACGTTGAGGGTGACGGTCGAGCCCTCGACCGCCTGCCGGAAGGGCAGCGTCGTCGTCGCCTCGACGTCCTGCCCCCGCTGGGGGCCGCGCGCGCCGCGGAAGCCACCTCCGCTGAAGAGGCCGCCGAGGATGTCCTCGAACCCGCCGCCGCCGCCCGCGGTGCTGTACCGGACGCGCCCGCCGCCGGCCTCGGGACCGAACAGGCCACCGAAGAGGTCCTCGAACCCGGCGGCCGAGCCCGCGCCGCCCGGGCCTGCGGAGAACCGCGCGCCACCGCCGGCCATCGCGCGGACGGCGTCGTACTGCTTGCGCTGCTCGGGGTCGGAGAGGACGGCGTACGCCTCCCCGACCTCCTTGAAGCGTGCCTCCGCGGCGGTGTCGCCGGGGTTGTGGTCGGGGTGGAGGGTGCGCGCGAGCTTGCGGTACGCCTTCTTGATCTCGGCGGCGTCCGCGTTCTTGGGCACGCCGAGCGTGGCGTAGAAGTCCTTCTCGAACCAGTCCTGACCCGTCATCGCACCTCCCCTCTCACGTCGATCTTCCCGCCCCCTGCCCCCTGCGGCCGACCTCCCGGCCGACCCGGGTGGATCCGGGGAGGGCTCGCGACCACAGGTGTCGCGAACCCTCCCCGGTCACCACGGCGTGTACCACCACGCGACCTACGCCGGCGCCGTCACCGCGACGCGCGCCGCGCGGACGATGCGCTCACCGACCCGGTGGCCCGGCTGGAGCACCGTCGTGACGGTGGCCTCGGTGACGTCGGCCGACTCGGCGTGCATGAGCGCCTCGTGGACCGTCGGGTCGAACACCTCGCCGACCGCCCCGTACCGTTCCCAACCGAACCGGGCGAGCGTCGCCTCGAGCTTCTCGGCGATCGACGCGAACGGTCCGCCCTCGAGCTCACCGTACTGGCGGGCCAGCTCGATGTCGTCGAGCACGGGCATCAGGGCCTCGACCATGTCGAGCACCGCGAGCTTCGCGGCGGCACCCCGGAGGCGGTCCACACGCTTGCGGTAGTTGACGTACTCGGCCTGGAGCCGCTGGAGGTCGTCCAGCCGCTCGGCTGCGAGCGACTCCGCCGCGGCGAGGGCACCGGCGTCGGCGCCGACGGCCGCGCCGGCACCTGCCTCGCCCGACGCCTCGGTCAGCGGGTCCCCGTGCGGGGGCGCGACGTCGTCGGCCGCCGAGCGGACCTGGCCCGTCTCCGGGTCGATCCGCCGCTTGTCGGTGAACCGGACCTCGTGCTCCTCGCCCGGGGCGCCGCGCGTGTGCTCCGTCACTTCTCGTCCTCGTCCACGATCTCGGCGTCCACGACGTCCTCGTCGCCCGCAGCGCCCGTGGCGGCGCCGTCGGTCGCGGTGTCGCCGCCCGCGCCGGCCGCGCCGCCCGCGGCCTCGGACGCGGCGTCGGACGCGTAGATCGCCTCACCGATCTTCTGCGCGACGGCGGACAGGGCGGCCTGCTTGGCCTTGACCTGCTCGACGTCGGTGCCCTCGAGCGCCGTCTTGAGCTCGGCGACCGCGGTCTCGACCTGCGACTTCACGTCGTCGGGGACCTTGTCGCCGTTGTCGCGCAGCACCTTCTCGGTGGAGTAGACGAGCGTCTCCGCCTGGTTGCGGAGCTCGGCCTCCTCGCGGCGCTTCTTGTCCTCGGCGGCGTGCGCCTCGGCCTCCTTGATCATGCGCTCGATGTCGTCCTTCGGCAGCGCCGAGCCGCCGGTGATCGTCATCGACTGCTCCTTGCCGGTGCCGCGGTCCTTCGCGGACACGTGCACGATGCCGTTCGCGTCGATGTCGAAGGTGACCTCGACCTGCGGGATGCCGCGCGGCGCGGGCGCGATGCCGGTCAACTCGAACGTGCCGAGGGGCTTGTTGTCGCGCGCGAACTCGCGCTCGCCCTGGAAGACCTGGATGAGGACGGACGGCTGGTTGTCCTCCGCCGTGGAGAAGATCTCCGAGCGCTTCGTCGGGATGGCCGTGTTGCGCTCGATGAGCTTGGTCATCACGCCGCCCTTGGTCTCGATGCCGAGGCTCAGCGGGGTGACGTCGATGAGCAGCACGTCCTTGCGCTCACCCTTGATGACACCGGCCTGCAGCGCAGCGCCGACGGCGACGACCTCGTCCGGGTTGACGCCCTTGTTGGGCTCCTGGCCGCCGGTGAGCTGCGTGACGACCTCGGTCACCGCGGGCATGCGGGTCGAGCCACCGACGAGGACGACGTGGTCGATGTCGGCCAGCGAGATCCCGGCGTCCTTGATGACCTGCTTGAACGGCGCCTTGGTGCGCTCGAGGAGGTCGGCGGTCATCTGCTCGAACTGCGCCCGCGTGAGCTTGGTGTCGAGGTGGATGGGCCCGTTCTCGCTCATCGACAGGTACTGCATGGAGATCGTGGTGCTCGTCGCGGAGGAGAGCTCCTTCTTCGCCTGCTCGGCGGCCTCGCGGAGGCGCTGCAGCGCGATCTTGTCCTTGGACAGGTCGACGCCGGAGGAGTTCTTCACCTCCTTGATGAGGTGGTCGACGATCCGCATGTCCCAGTCGTCGCCTCCGAGGTGGTTGTCACCGGAGGTGGCGCGGACCTGGATGGTGGAGAAGCCGTCGTCGTCCTTGCCGACCTCGAGGAGGGACACGTCGAAGGTGCCGCCACCGAGGTCGAAGACGAGGATGAGCTCGTCCTCCTTGCCCTTGTCGAGGCCGTAGGCGAGGGCCGCGGCGGTCGGCTCGTTGATGATGCGCAGCACGTTGAGGCCGGCGATCTGCCCGGCGTCCTTGGTGGCCTGGCGCTGGGCGTCGTTGAAGTACGCGGGGACGGTGATGACGGCGTCGGTCACCGGCTCGCCGAGGTACTGCTCGGCGTCGCGCTTGAGCTTGCCGAGGACGCGCGCGGAGATCTCCTGCGCGCCGTACTTCTTGTCGTCGACCTCGACGTTCCACTCGCTGCCCATGTGGCGCTTGACGGAGCTGATGGTCCGGTCGACGTTGGTGACGGCCTGGCGCTTGGCGATCTCGCCGACCAGCACCTCCCCGGACTTGGAGAACGCGACGACGGACGGCGTCGTGCGCGCGCCCTCCGCGTTGGCGATGACGGTGGGCTCGCCGCCCTCCAAGACCGCCACCACCGAGTTGGTGGTGCCGAGGTCGATGCCGACTGCTCGTGCCATGAGTGCCTCTTCCGTGTGATCTGGGTCCGGCCCCTCGGCCGGTGTTGAGCCTGCTGCACTCAAGTTTGCGTCCGCAGTCGGCCGGATGCAAGCCGGTCGCGCGAAAGTTGAGCCGGATCGACTCAGGTCTCTGCCCTCGATGCCATCGGCGGGTGAGAACAGGCCTTCCCGGCGCGTCGCCCTCAACCTGCGCGCGCGCGGGTCGATCCTGAATGTGAACGTACGACACGCGGCGGTCCCGCCTCTTCTGGAGGATGCGGCCCACGGCACCGACGGAAGGGAGGGAGAGACCATGAGCGCGATCACCGTCGCCGGCCTGGTCGACCTGCCGCCCGTCGTCGCGGTCCCCGACGCCCCCGTCACGCACATCGCCCGGCCCGACGCCGTCGTGCTCCGGCTCCGCCCGCGGCGCCGCCTCGAGATCGTGCCGGACCAGCACGGCCCCGCCCCCGTCGAGATGCTCGGTGTGCCCTGCGCCGCGCGGCCCTCCACCGGCTTCCGCCACTACGACGGTCCCTGCCAGTGCTTCTTCGGCGGCCCGGCCCCCGTCTTCCCGCCTTCGCAGGACCCGACCCGCCGCTGAGCGACGGCCCGCTCGGCGCCGTGTCGGCGGCACGGGGCACCATCGGGGGATGCCCGACGCCGGCGGGGTGCTCC
>JAEYXM010000094.1 GCA_023428465.1 Actinomycetes bacterium | reverse complement strand
CTCGTCGGGAACCGGGCCATGGCGGACCTGCGCGGCCGCCTCTTCGAGCACCTCGAGCGCATGGAGCTCGCCTTCTTCACCTCCACGCGCACGGGTGCCATCCAGTCGCGCCTCGCGAACGACGTCGGCGGCGTGCGCTCCGTGCTCACCACCACGGCCTCGAGCATCCTCTCGAACGCCGTGACCGTCATCGCGTCCCTCGTCGCGATGACCCTGCTGTCGTGGCAGCTGACCCTCATCGCGGTCGCGCTCATGCCGGCCTTCATCGTGGTGCAGCGCCGCGTCGGGGCCCGCCGCCAGGAGCTCGCGCGGCGGACGCAGGAGTCGCTCTCCGACATGACCGCCATCACGGAGGAGGCCTTGAGCGTCTCGGGCGTCCTGCTCGCGAAGATCTTCAACCGGGCCGACAGCGAGATCGCCCGCTACCGCGAGGAGAACGAGCGCCAGGTCGACCTGCAGGTCCGCCAGGCGATGGCCGGGCAGGGCTTCTTCGGCATCGTCACGGCGTTCATGGCGATCACGCCCGCCCTCGTGTACCTCGCCGCCGGGCTCATGCTCGACGGGGGGGCGCCCGTCACCGCGGGCACGCTCGTGGCGTTCTCGACGCTGCAGGCGCGGCTCCTCATGCCCGCGGTCTCGCTCATGCGCGTCGCCCTCGACGTGCAGACCTCCCTCGCCCTGTTCCGGCGCATCTTCGAGTACCTCGACCTCGTGCCGGCGGTCCAGGACCGCCCGGACGCAACCCGCCTGGACCTCGCGCAGATGCGCGGGGAGCTGCAGCTCGAAGACGTCTGGTTCGCCTACCCCGCTCCCCCGCGCCTGCTCGAGCCCGGCCCCTCTCCGGACGTACCGCGCGGTGGCGGCATGCGGTGGGCCGCCGCGGGCGCGGTGCCCGCCGCCCCGGGAGGCCGGTACTCGGGAACTACGACGGCCGTGCGTCGGGCGGCGCCGGCAGGCGGGTCGAGCGAGCCCGCGGCGGACGACGCCGAGGACGCCGAGCTCGGGAGCCGTGCGCGCCCCTGGGCGCTGCGCGGGGTGTCGCTCACCGTGGCGCCGGGGCAGCTCGCCGCCCTCGTAGGGCCCTCGGGCGCCGGGAAGACGACCCTCACGTACCTCATCCCCCGCCTCTACGAGGCCGATCGCGGGGCCGTCCGCATCGGCGGGTCGGACGTGCGGGACCTCACGCTCGCGTCGGTCGCCGACGCCGTGGGCATGGTCACGCAGGACCCGTACCTCTTCCACGCCTCCATCGCGGAGAACCTGCGCTACGCCCGGCCCGACGCGACCGACGCCGAGCTGGTCGAGGTCGCGCGCGCAGCGAACATCCACGACCGGATCGCAGCCTTCCCCCACGGCTACGCCACCACGGTCGGTGAGCGCGGGTACCGCCTGTCCGGCGGCGAGAAGCAGCGCCTCGCGATCGCACGCGTGCTGCTCAAGGACCCGAGGATCCTCATCCTCGACGAGGCCACGTCCGCACTCGACACCGTGGGCGAGCGGCTCGTGCAGGCGGCGCTGTCGCGCGCGATGGCGGGACGCACCACCATCGCCATCGCGCACCGCCTGTCGACCGTGCGGCACGCAGACGTCATCGCGGTCCTCGACGGCGGGCGGGTCGTGGAGTCCGGCACGCACGACGAGCTCGTCGATGCCGGCGGCCTGTACGCGCGGCTGCACGCCGAGCAGTTCGGCGGAGGCCGCGTCGAGGCCCACTTCGCCGACGGCGTCCTGTTCACCGACGGCGTCGTCCTGCCCCAGCGCGCCCCCGGCGAGCACTGACGCGCCCTCCCGGTGTCTTCCGGTTGCGGGGTCGGCCCACTCACGGGACCGTGTGGTCGTCACGAGATTGCCGGTGTTCACCGGACCTTCACGGTCGCCGGGAACACCCGTCAGCTTCCACGCGTTGACCCACCAGGAGCGACGGACAGATCGTCCGGATCGCCCGGTACGGCTAAGGAGGAGGTCGCCATGGCGGACCGTTCACTGCGGGGAACCCGCATCGGCGCCCACAGCATGGAGTCCGAGGACGGCGTGGAGTTCGCCGAGCGTTTCGAGGCGTACTACGACTGCCCCAACGGTCACACGATCGTGCTGCCCTTCGCCGCGCAGGCCGACGTCCCGGTCGTGTGGGAGTGCCGGTGCGGTACCGAGGCCCTGCTGCGGGACGCCAGCAAGCCCGAGCCCAAGGCGGGCAAGCCCCCGCGCACGCACTGGGACATGCTGCTCGAGCGCCGTACCGTCGGCGAGCTCGAGGAGCTGCTGACCGAGCGGCTCGAGCTCCTGCGGGCCGGCAAGCTGCGCCGCAGCGCCTGACCACCTGCCCGCGCTCGGCCACAGGCCGACGCGGGCTTCGGCGTGCACGCCCAGCGACCCGCGGGGTCTGCCGCTAGCGACCCCGACGCGGCGCCAGACGCCCGAACGCCTCCCGCACCTGCCCCCACCGGTGCTGCGCACCCCAGACGGTGACGTTGACGAGCGCCTCGCCCACGATCCGGCGGCTCATCTTCGACCGCCCCTCCACCCGCTCCACGAAGCGGATGGGCACCTCGCGGATCGTCCCGCCGGCCAGGTGCGTCCGCCACGCCATGTCCACCTGGAAGCAGTACCCGTGCGAGGAGACCTCGTCGAGGTGCATGCGCGCCAGCGTGCCGGCCCGGTACGCACGGAACCCTGCCGTGGCGTCGGCCACCGGAAGGCCGAGCGCCAGGCGGGTGTAGGTGTTGCCGCCCCGCGAGAGGGCCTGCCGGTGCCACGGCCAGCGCTCGACGCTACCCCCCGGCACCCACCGGGAGCCGATCACCAGGTCTGCGTCGGGGACGCGCTCGAGCAGGTCCGGCAGCTGCTCGGGAAGGTGTGAGCCGTCCGCGTCCATCTCGACGACGACGTCGTACCCGCGCTCGAGGGCCCAGCGGAAGCCCGCGACGTAGGCGACGCCGAGCCCCTCCTTGCCGGGCCGGTGCAGCACGTGGACCGCCCGGTCCGCCGCCGCCATCGCGTCGGCGAGCTGCCCGGTGCCGTCGGGGCTCGCGTCGTCGACGACCAGGACGTCCGCCGTCGGGACCGCAGCACGCAGCCGCCGTACGACGCCGGGCAGGCTCTCGGCCTCCTGGTAGGTCGGGACGACCACCAGGACGCGCACAGGCTGCTCGCCCGGGCCCTGGGCCTGGTGTCCCGGGCCGGCGTCCCCCGGGCCTGTCTCGTTCGCCGTCATCGCCGTGTCCTCCTCGACCGGTCGGCGCGCCCGTGCTCCTGCGGCCCGGGACGTGCCTCGCGCCGGATCGTACGCGCACCCGCCATGCCCGACGCCACGGCGGCCACCGCAAGGACCCGGAAGGCCCACGTGACCGGGTCACCGAAGCGGGTCGCGAGCGTGAGCTCCGTGCGCAGCGGCACGGTGGCCACCATCTGATCGGCGGTGAACAGCTCGGTGCGCTCGCGGACCACGCCCGCGGGGCTGATCACGGCACTGACCCCGACCGTCGAGATCTGGACCGTCGCACGCCCGTGCTCGATCGCGCGCAGCTGCGACATCGCGAGCTGCTGCGTCGACTCGTCGCTCATGCCGAAGTTCGCGTTGTTCGTGGGGATGACGAGCACCTCCGCGCCCGCCGCCACGGCGTCGCGGATCAGGTCGTCGTACGCCACCTCGAAGCAGATCCCGACACCGATGGGCACCACGCGGCCCAGGCGCTCCGACGTCAGCTCGATGATCCCGACCTCGGTCCCGGCGCTCATGTCCGTCCGGACCCGGTCCACGTCCTCGGAGAACCGCCGCGCGAGGTCCCGGAAGGGGATGTACTCGGCGAACGGCGCGGGGTGCTGCTTGGCGTAGCTGTCGACAGCGCCCACGACCGGGTCCCACAGGACGCTCTCGTTGTAGCGGCCGCCGCCCTCGGGGTACCGGTCCGTCCCCACCAGGATGGGAGCGTCGAGGGCCTGCGCGACCGCCGTGACAGCCGCGGCGGCGTCGGCGTTCGCGCGCGGGTTGATGTCGGTCGAGTTCTCGGGCCAGAGGATGAGGTCGAGCTCGCCCGGGTCGACCCTGTCCGTCAGCGCGGCCGTGCCCGTCAGGTGGTTCTCGAGCACCTCTCGGGCCTGCGAGAAGGAGTCGAGCCCGCGGTTGGGCACGTTGCCCTGCACGGCGGCGATGGTCAGGCGCCCGGACTGGGCCGACGTGTCCAGCGGGACGAGGAGCCCGCCGACGAGGAGCGCGATGGCGAGCAGGACGCACCCGCTGGCCGTACCCACGTCCAGGCGCCGCAGCGCGAGGAAGGCGAGGGCCAGGACGGCGCCGATGAGGGCGACGACGCCCGACACGAGCGGGACGCCGCCCAGGCTGGCGAGGGCCCCGACCGGGCTGTCCGCGTGCGCGAACGCCACCCGCCCCCAGGGGAAGCCGCCGAACGGCGCGACGGCGCGCAGCTCCTCCGTGCCGACCCACAGCAGGGCGAACACCGGGACCTGCAGGCGGGCGCGCGTCCAGATGACGGCCCCGCGCCGGGCCCATGCCCAGCCGGCGCCGAAGAGCCCGACGATCGCGCCCTCGGCGAGCGAGAGCGCGAACCACGGCACGACCCCGACGGTCCCGTCGATCCACGCCAGGTGCGGGATGAAGAACGCGGCACCGAAGAGGAAGCCGACGAGGAAGCCCCAGCGAGCGCTGTCGCGCCCGAGAGCGACGAAGAGCACCGCGAGGGCGACGAAGGTCAGCGGCCACCAGCCGAGGCCCGGAAAGCCTGCATCGAGGAGGAGCCCTCCCCCGACCGCCAGGAGCAACGACGTCCGGCGTCGGGGGGCATGGAACGGCACGGCGCAAGCCTAACTGCGGCGGCGGGACCGGCTGACTGGCCCGCGCGTCCTTCGGACCGGACGGATCGTCCGTTGTCTACTGAACGCGCGGGCCCAGCCGGTGTCCTCCCGTGCGCGCCACCGGCGCCGTGCGGCGGCGGGACGCTGCGTCCGTCGGAGGGAACACTGGAAAACTACCCGCTTCCATCGTTGAGTCAAGACGATGTCTTCGCAGGTCAGAGCCATCAGTGCAGGTCACCGCGCTAGTGGTCCGATCGGGTGACACGCATCGCCCGCGCGGCGTGTCTGCGCGGCGTGTCGCGCCTGCGCCTCACCGGCCGTGGATGACGACGCCGTCGCGCACGGTCAGGACGCACTCGGGCTCCGGCAGGTCCTCCGCCAGGTCCGGCAGGGGCAGCGGCGGCGGTTCGTCGTGCCATGCGGACAGCCGGGACGACGTCGGCGCAGCGAGGCGCGCGACCCGCCAGACCGCGAAGTGCGCCGGCGCGCCCACCTTCAGCTCGCCGATGCCCGCACCCGTCCGCCCCGCAGCGTGCCAGCCGCCCACGGTGTGCGCCCGGAACGCGGACAGCGGAGTGAGTCGCTCGCTCGCCTCGGTGTGGTGCACCGCGGCGCGGACCCCGCCCCACGGGTCGAACGGTGTCACGGGGCTGTCCGACCCGAACGCGAGCGGCACACCGGCGTCCAGCAGGTCCGCGTAGGGGTTCATGTCCCCGGCACGGGTGCGGCCCAGGCGCTGGGCGTACATGCCCTCCGGCCCGCCCCACGTGGCGTCGAACGCCGGCTGCCCGCTCACGATGAGCCCGAACAGGAGGATGCGGGCCATCGCCGCCGTGTCCACCATCTCGGCGTGCTCGATCCGGTGGCCCATGCCGCGTAGGTGCTCGAGGCCGTCGACCTCCGAGGCCGCCTGGAAGCCGAGCAGGACCTCCTCCATCGCCCGGTCCCCGATGACGTGGAACGCGGCCTGCCGGCCCGCCCGGGTCACCGCCACCACGTGGTCGGCGATCTGCTCGGCCGTCAGGTGCAGGACGCCGCGGTGGCCGGGCTCGCCGTCGGCGTAAGGGCTGCGCAGGGCCGCCGTGCGGGACCCCAGCGACCCGTCGACCACGAGGTCGCCCCCGATGCCCGTGAGGTCGGGGATCTCCTCGAGGAGGGCGTGCGCGTCGTCGACCGTCTCGCACAGCTCGCCGCGGTAGCCCACGACCTCAGGCAGCCCCGGGCCGGGCTCGGACGTGGCGGCGATGAGGGACGCCAGGCTCTCCCGGGTGTCCAGGACCGCGTTGGAGTGCTCGTGGACGCTCACGAGCCCCTGGGCCGCGGCGTCGGCGAGGGCCGCCCCGCACACCTCCATGCGGCGGTCCTCGGGCAGGTCCCGGATGGCGCGGCGGGCGCGTGCGTGTGCGTCGCCGGTGACGAGGCCGTCCTCGCGCCATCCCTCCACCTCGGCGCAGCCGGCACTCGCGGCGAGCGCACTCGACACGACAGCCGAGTGCAGGTCCGCCCGTGCCGCGTAGACGGCCCGACCGCCCCCGGCCCGGTCGAGCTCGGCCCGCGTCGGAGGGCGGCGCTCGGGCCAGCCGCTCTCGTCCCAGCCGTGCGCGAGGACGGGGTCCATGTCGTGGCTCGCGGCCCGCTCGATGCGGTCGAGTGCAGCACCGAGCGACGTCGCGCTCGCCAGGTCGACGCCGACAAGCGCCAGACCCGTCTCGAGCAGGTGCACGTGGGCGTCGACGAACGCCGGCGCGACGAACGCCCGGTCCAGGTCCACCACCACGTCGTCGGGGTCCAGCGCGCCCAGCTGGTCGGTGCTCCCGAGCCAGACGATCCGGCCGTCCTCGACGACGACGACAGAGACCTCGCCGCCGTCTGCGCGCGCATGCACCACACCGTTGTGGAATACCGTGCGCACGCTGTGAACCTAGCGCACCCGATCTTGCGTGTCGTCTGGTCAGACGGCACTCTGGGCGACCACGCCCCGCCGCAGCGCCTCGACCGCGGTGCGCGCGGTCCGGCGAACCCCCGGCGACGGCGCCGCGCCGGCCAGCTGGTCGAGCAGATCGATCACCTGCTTGCACCAGCGGACGAAGTCGCCGGCGGCCAGGTCGGTGCCCGCGAGCACGGGCGCGAGGCCGCGCCCGGATGCCCAGCGGTGCACGGGCCCGACGAGCGACAGGTCCGGCGCGCGCGTGACGGGGACACCGTGGGCGACTTCCAGGTCCTCCAGGCGCGACCACACCCGCAGGGTGCCGTCCAGCGCGCGACCCAGCCGCCCGTCGGCGCCACCCGGCACCTGCGCCGCGTGCGGCTCCTCCGTCCGGGACTCCATCACGACGGCCGACACGGCAGCGGCGAGCCCCGGGGCGTCCAGGCCCTCCCACACGCCCGCACGCAGGCACTCGGCGACCAGGAGGTCGCTCTCGGCGTACAGCCGGCGAAGGCCCTCCCCCGCGTCGGTGACGCGCAGGTCGCCCTCCGCGCGGACCAGGTGGCCCGTGGCGAGGAGCACCTCGCACACGCGGTCGAACAGTCGCGCGATCGAGCTCGTACGGCCCTCGATGCGGCGCAGGAGCCCCTCGTACTCCTTGCGTAGCCGGTGGTACCGCTCGGCCCACCGGGCGTGGTCCTCGCGCTCGGAGCAGCCGTGGCACGGGTGCGCACGCAGGCGACGGCGCAGCTCGGTCACCGTCGCCTCGTCCGTGCGACCGGGCGTGTCGGGGCGCCCTGCGTCCTGCCCACCCCCGCCTGATGCTGCGGCGTCGCGCGTGCCCGTGCGCGTGCCCGTGGGCGGTGCGTCGTCGCCCCGGTTCTCCAGGCCCCGGGGCGGCCGCGCGAGCGCGCTGCGCATCGCCGACGCGAGGTCGCGCTTGGCTGCCGCGTTGCGTTGCGAGAAGTCCTTCGGCACCCGCACGGTCGTCACGACCCGGACGGCACGCGTCAGGTCCGCCCCCGACAGCGTGCGCACCTGACGTTCGCTCGTCAGGACCGTGACACGCGGCCCGTCGAGCCCGTCCCGACCCGGGTCGAGGACGACGGCGAACCCGGCCCGCCGGCCCGTCGGCACCTCGACGACGTCGCCCGTCCGCAGGGTCCGCAGGCTCTGGACCGCTTCGGCCCGGCGCGCCCGCGCGGCGTCCCGCGAGGCGCCCTTCTCGCGGTCGGTGAGGCGTCGGCGCAGGTCGGCGTACTCGGCGAAGTCGCCGAGGTGGCACTGCATCGCGGTCGAGTACCCCTCGAGCGCCTCCGCGTGCGTCTGCGCCTGCCGCGCCAGCCCGACGACCGCCCGGTCCGCCTGGAACTGCGCGAAGCTCGTCTCGAGCACCTCGCGCGCGCGGTCGCGGCCGACCTGCGCCACCAGGTTGACGGCCATGTTGTACGTGGGCCGGAAGCTCGACCGCAGCGGGTAGGTGCGCCGCGACGCGAGGCCCCCCAGCGCCGTCGGGTCAAGACGGCCGTGGTCCACGACGACGGCGTGGCCTTCGACGTCGATGCCACGCCGGCCGGCGCGGCCCGTGAGCTGGGTGTACTCCCCCGCGGTGATCTCGACGTGCGCGGAGCCGTCCCACTTGGTCAGGCGGTCGAGGACCACGGACCGCGCGGGCATGTTGATGCCCAGCGCCAGGGTCTCCGTCGCGAAGACGATCTTCACCAGGCCCCGCGAGAACAGCTCCTCGACGGTCTCCTTGAACAGCGGCAGCATCCCGGCGTGGTGCGAGGCGATGCCCCGCTCGAGCGCCTGGCTCCACTCCCAGTACCCGAGGACGGCCAGGTCGGCGGACGGCACGGCCGCGCAGCGCGCCTCGACGATCTCGCGGACCTGCGCCGACTGCTCCGGCGTCGTCAGGCGCAGGTTCGCCGCCATGCACTGCTCGACCGCGGCCGCGCACCCGGCGCGCGAGAACACGAAGAAGATCGCCGGGAGCAGGCCATCCCGGTCGAGCGCCTCGACGACGGCGAAGCGCGGCGGCGGGCGGCGGCCACCCACGTCGGTCCGTCGTCCCCCGCGCCCGCGGTAGCCGCGGTCGCCCGGCCCGGACCGCGGCGGACCGGACCGGTCCTGGCGGCGCAGGGCTGCGACGAGGTCCGGGTTGATCGCAGGGTCCCGGCCCGGCGCCGTCGGGTCCACGTTCGCGGCGTACAGGTCGACGATGCCGTCGCGGGTCATGACGTGCTGCCACAGCGGCACGGGCCGTACCTCGCTGACGACGACCGCCGTGTCGCCGCGGACCATCGTCAGCCAGTCGCCGAACTCCTCCGCGTTGGACACCGTCGCCGACAGGGAGACGAGCTGCACATGCGCGGGCAGGTGGATGATCACCTCCTCCCAGACCGGCCCCCGGAACCGGTCGGCGAGGTAGTGCACCTCGTCCATCACGACGAACGCGAGGCCCTCGAGCGTGGCCGAGTCCGCGTAGAGCATGTTCCGGAGCACCTCGGTCGTCATCACGACGACGGGCGCCTCCCCGTTGAGGGTCGTGTCGCCCGTCAGCAGGCCGACCTGCTCGGCGCCGTACCGGCGCACGAAGTCGGCGTACTTCTGGTTGCTCAGCGCCTTGATCGGCGTCGTGTAGAACGCCTTGCGGCCCTGGTGGAGCGCGAGGTGGACCGCGAACTCCCCCACCACCGTCTTGCCCGCGCCCGTCGGTGCTGCGACGAGCACCCCGCGCCCGCCCTCGACGGCGCGGCACGCGTCGGTCTGGAAGGGGTCGAGCTCGAAGGGCAGGCCCGCCGCCCACCGGGCGAGCTCGGTCTTGGCTGCCGCGGCCCGTTCGCGGGCAGCCGCGTACCGCTCGGCGGGGGTGGACATGCGTCCAGCCTAGGCGTGCGCGACAGGCACACCCGGATACGCAGAGCCGGACACGCAGAGCCGGACACGCGCCGTCGGTCGGGCACGCCGTCAGGCAACCCGTGCGGGCGCGGGATCTCAGACCAGCAGGTGCACCGCGCCCGGCTTGACCTCCACGCGCAGTGGCAGGGGCCCGAGGCGCTCGCCGTCGGCGAAGGCGACCGGCGGCTCAGGACCCACGTGGCTGTGCTCGATGAGCAGCGTGCGCGTGCGCAGCACGGTGCACGCCGGGTGGTCCACGTGCCCGCCGGAGTAGACCTTGGGGAAGATCGCGAGGAGCTGGCGTCGGCTGAGCGGCCCGGCGATGACGACGTCGAGCAGACCGTCGTCCATGAGCGAGCCGGGCGCGATCCGCATACCACCCCCGAAGAGCCCGCCGTTGGCGACGGCAACAAGCGTTCCGGTGGACTCCCACGTCTCGTCGTCCAGGGTGAGCCGGTACCCGTAGGGGCGGAACCGGCGCAGCTCAGCGGCCAGCGCGCGCACGTAGCGCCCGCTGCCCGCCGGCCAGGTCATGGTGTTCGCCCGCGCGTTCACGGCGGCATCGAACCCGCAGGACAGCACGCCGAGGAACCACTCGTGCGCGCTGTAGTCGACCGGCCCCACGAGCACGGCGTCGACGGCCCGCCCGCCCGTCTCCAGCCCGCGTTCGAACGTCGCGACCGCCGCCCCGACGTCGTGGCGTGGCAGCTCCATCGCGCGCGCGACGTCGTTGCCGTTGCCCGCGGCGACGATGCCGAGCGGCAGGTCCGTGCCCGCCACGATGTTCGCGCCGAGGTGGACCATGCCGTCCCCGCCCACGACGACGAGCGCGTCCAGCCCGTCCACGACCGCCTGCCGGGCGTGCTGCTCGGCGCTCATGAGGTCCGTCGCGGACAGGTCGATGACCGCGTGCCCGCGCGACCGGGCCGCGTCGAGGAAGTGCTGACCGCGACCGGCCCCGCGGCCGTGACCCGACGTCGGGTTGATCACGACGCCGATCCGCAGCCCGCTCATGGCGACCCCTCCTCACGCGCACGACGGCGTCGGTCCAGGAGCACGCAGATCCCGACGGCCGCGAAGTACAGGACACACATCGGCACGGCGACCGCGAACATCGAGACGGCGTCGCCGCTGGGGGTCGCCACGGCGCCGAAGACCGCCGTGAGCACGATCGCCCAGCGCCAGCCCCGCGCCCACGTCGCCCCGCGCACGAGGCCGGCCGACGTGAGGCCCACCATGAGCACGGGCAGCAGGAACGCGAGCCCGAAAGCCAGCACCATCCGCATGAGGAAGCCCAGGTAGAGCTGGGCGTCGATGACGTTCACGGCGTCCTGCGGGGTGAGGCCGACGAGGATCTCGACCGCCGCGGGCACGACCCACCAGGCCGTGGCGGCACCCGCGAGGAACAGCGGGACCCCCGCGGCGACGAACCCGACGGTGTACCGGCGCTCGGTGCGCGTCAGGCCCGGCGTCACGTACGCCCACAGCTGGTAGATCCACCACGGGCTCGACAACAGGACGCCGGCGAAGAGGGCGACCTTCAGCTGCATGTCGAGCGGGGTCGCCACGCCCGCGAAGTTCACCGCGACGAGCTGGCCGCCGTCGGCCACCGCGACGAGCGGGCGCTGCAGCTGCTCGAAGATCCACGGGTACCAGATCCACCCGGCGACGGCGCCGACGGCGACGCCGGCCGCGGCGAGGAGAATGCGGTTGCGCAGCTCGCGCAGGTGCGCCCGCAGGGGCATCGGGCCACCGCGCCGCGCCTGACGCGCGGGCCGGGCCTCAGGCGCGCGGCGCACCGTCGTCGTTCGAGGCCTCGTCCGTCACGTCCTCGCGCCCGTCCTTCACCTCGGACTTGAAGATCCGCACGGACTTCCCGACGCTGCGGGCGAGCGCCGGCAGCCGCGAGGCACCGAACAGGACGAGCACGATGACCAGGATGATGAGCCACTCCCAGCCCCGCAGGTTGCCCATGGTTTCCCTTCCCGATCGTGTCGCCCCAGCCTAGCCGCCCGCAGCGCGCGCACCACGCAGGGTGCGGACGCGGGCGCGACCGGCGACAAGCTCAGCGGGCGAAGGACTGCCAGCGCTCGTAGGCGTGCGTGTGCCGCTCCTCGCGGCGCAGGCGCCGGGCCAGGCGGCGCAGCCGCGCCTCGGCCATCCGCAAGCGGGCCGGCTCGGGGTCCAGCAGCGACACGGGCGCAGGCTCGGTGACGACGACACGGGCCTCGGCGGCCTCGGCCATCGCAGCCGTCAGGTCCGCAACCCGCTCGAGCTCGTGGGCGAGCCCGCGTGCCTTCCGGAACAGGTCGCGGCCGAGGAAGAACGCACCGACGCACGTGCCGAGCACCAAGAACGTCCACAGGAGGAACCAGAGCACGGGCCCAGGCTATCGGGACGGGCGTCCGGGCGAGCGCCGGGGCAGGCGGACCGCGTTCTCGCGCGGACGCTCAGCCGCCGTAGGCGGCCAGCGCCCGACGCGCGGCCTCGGCGGCGTCGACCGCGACGTCCACGGGCTCGACGGCCCGCACGAACGGCGCGACGCGCAGCAGGACGTGGCGCAGCCAGTCGGGCGAGGCGACGCGCAGCACGACGCGGAACCCGCCGCCCGGCAGGTCCGCCGTCTCCTCGACGGGGTACTGCTCGGCGACCCAGCGTGCCGGCCCGTCGAGGTCGAGCGTGATCCGCTCGTGCGCCTCCGTGGGCCGGAAGGGCGCGTCCCGCACCGGGCC
>JAEYXM010000086.1 GCA_023428465.1 Actinomycetes bacterium | reverse complement strand
CCCCCCGCGACCTCCGGCGAGGACTCCGGCGCGGCCTCGGGCCCGGCGTTCGGCGCGGGCGCCGCGGCCTGGCCCGTCCCCGTCAGGTTCCCCACCGCGCTGCGGCGGTACGGCACGACGACCGTCGGGCAGTGCGCGTGCGCGGGCAGCGCCGAGGACACGGTCCCGAGGAGCCGCTCGGCGAACCCGCCGCGCCCCCGGGTGCCGACGACGACCGTCGCCGCCCCGCGTGACAGCTCCACGAGCACCGCGGCCGCGTCACCCGTCGCGACCGCCGACGTCGTCCGCACGCCCGTCGGCGCGAGCCGCGCGACCGCCTCGTCCAGCACGGCGCGCGCACCTTCGGCGATCGCAGAGTCGTCGAGCGCGGCATAGCCGCCGTCGAGCGCCGCCGCCGTGAACGACGGCACCGAGTACGAGCAGACCAGGTGCAGCGACCGACCGTGCGCCTGTGCGTACCTCGCGGCCCAGTCAGCCGCCTCCAGGCTCGACGGCGACCCGTCGACCCCGACCAGAACCACGTCGTGATGCGTCACGGCCCCTCCCACGCTGGCGGTGCTCCGTCACCCCCAGTCTGCCCCGGGACGGAGCCGCGTGGGGTCGTGGCGGGGATCTTGGTGGGGATCTTGGCGGGGATCGTGGTGGGGATCGTCGTGGGATGCCGGCGACGGCGGCAGCCTCAGGCCGCCTGCAGATACGCCTGCCAGGACGGGTGCGGGCGCCACGTCGCCGCGAGCAGCGCGGACGTGCCTCGCGGCACCACCGGTGGGATGAGCAGCCGCCAGCCGAGCTCGGACAGCAGCCGGTCGGCCTTGTGGTGGTTGCAGCGCGCGCACGCCGCGACGACATTCGTCCACTCGTGCACGCCACCGCGCGACCGGGGGTGGATGTGGTCCACGGTGTCCGCGGGGCCCAGGCAGTAGCCGCACCGGTGCGCGTCGCGCTGCAGCACCGTCCGCCGTGTCGGGGACACGACGCCGCGGTACGGGACGTGCACGTACCGGGTGAGGCAGAGGACCTGGGGCACGGGCAGCGCCGTCGTCGGCGAGTGCAGCACCCTGTCGGACTCGAGCACCACGGCCTTGCCGGCGAGCACGAGTGACACCGCGCGGTGCAGGCTCACCACGCACAACGGCTCCCGGCTGGCGTTCAGGAGCAGCGAGCGGCGTGGCTCCACACCTCGCGTCGGTCGGTTTCCTCCCAGGTCGATCAGCACGACGTCCTCCTCCACGGACCCGGCTGGCTGCAGGGCCCGCTGCCAGGGTAGCCCTGGCCTCCCGGAGCAGCGCGAGCGCTTTCCGGCGTGCCGGGACCCGGCGAGCAGGGAGAAGGCCGCCGGGACCTGGGCCCGGACATGGCGAAGGCCCCGGACGACGTTGTCCGGGGCCCCCGTCAGAGGTGGGTCGTCAGCCCGTCACCCGCACGTAGGTCGGGTTCGACTGCCAGATCGCACGGAACTGGATGGTCTTGCCCGGACGCGGAGCGTCGATCTGCAGGTTGGGACCGGCGTAGATCCCGACGTGGCCCGGGGACACGATGATGTCGCCCGGCTGCGGGTCCGTCACACGGACACCGACGTTGTAGTAGTCACCCGAGCTGCGCGGCAGCGAGATGCCGAGCTGGGCGAACACGTACTGCACGAAGCCCGAGCAGTCGAAGCCGTCCGGCGTGGACCCACCCGAGACGTACGGGACGCCCACGTAGCGGGCGGCGACCTCGAGGACCGCGTTGCCGGCGACGACGGGCGGGATCGCGTTGTTCGCGGCCGCCGCGGCGTCGGTGCGCGTCGTGGAGCGCGACGTGGAGGGTGCACGCTCGACGACGACAGGCTTGGGGTTGGCCGTGACGGTGATCGCCGGGGCCTCGAACGCCCACGAGGCCTCCGCGGGCACCGAGACGGTCGGCGACGTGGCCAGTGCCGCGCGCGCCTCAGCCGTGAGGGCGGAGACGTCGACGGGCGGCAGGTTGCTGGACGGGGCCTCGGCGGGGGCCGCAGAAGCGGGGATAGCCATCGTCATGGCAAGACCACCGGACGCGGCCACGATGGCCGAGCGGCGGCCGACGGTGGCCATCCCGGTCGAAGCTGCGGTGGCGATGTCGTCCAGAGCAGTCAGGGGGCGACGCTCTGCACGATGCCGTGCGCGGTTCGAGTCGGTCACGCGATACCTCTCCGACGCCTACGAGGTGAGCTGTCGGGTTCGGGTGGGAGATCACCCGGTCCCGGTCGCGTCAGACGCTCCCGGGACTTCACCCCAAGGGCACCGTCACCGGCACCCGAATTGGTTCCCCCGCTACTGCCATACGAGTTCGAACGGACCTGAGGACGGTGGCAGGACTCGGCGTCCGCCTCAGGGCTACACGAAGGAGGGTTCGTGAAGCGATCCCGACACTAACTCACGGTCTTCGCCGATGTCACGCCGAGGTCACGGTGCGTTGCCCCACATTTCGCCGCAACCGGGTCCGGATCGCGTCCGAATCGAGGCGCACGTAACACCTCCAGGGCCCTAGGTCCCGGATGTGCGCTTGCCCGGTCCAGAGCGCGGTCGAGCGCGCCGCCCGCGGAGCAGCTCGCCGAGGGCCGGCGTCGCAGGCGCGAGGTCAGTCCGCCGTGCCGGCGGCTCGCACGAAGACGTGCCGCGCGACCTCGTCCGGCAGGTCCAGGAGCGTGCCCGACCCAGGGACCCCGACCGTGACCACGCCGTCGGCGCCGTCGACCGTGACCGCCGCGCCCGGCGTCACGCCGTGCTCGGCGAAGCGCGTCAGCAGCTCCGGGTCCACCTGGAGGGGCTCGCCGAGGCGCCCGACGACGGCGTGCACCGGCTGCGCACCCTCGCGCTCGCCCATCGCCCGCACGAACACCACGAGCGAGACCACGCCGTCGAGGAACGGCTCCGCGGGGCGCATCTCGCCCAGCTCCTCCAGGCCCGGGATCGGGTTGCCGTACGGCGAGTGCTGCGGGTGGTCCAGGAGCTCGACGAGGCGCCGCTCGACGCGGTCGCTCATGACGTGCTCCCAGCGGCACGCCTCCTCATGCACGAGGGACCAGTCCAGTCCGATGACGTCCGTCAGGAGGCGCTCGGCCAGGCGGTGCTTGCGCATGACGCGCACGGCCTTGGCGAGGCCGTCCGGGGTCAGCTCGAGGTGCCGGTCACCGCTGACGACGACGAGCCCGTCGCGCTCCATCCGGGCGACGGTCTGGGACACCGTCGGCCCCGAGTGCCCCAGGCGCTCGGCGATGCGCGCGCGCAGCGGCACGATGCCCTCCTCGGTCAGCTCGTAGACCGTCTTGAGGTACATCTCGGTGGTGTCGATCAGGTCGCCCACGGGCCCTCCGTTCGTGCCGGCACGCGGTGCGCGCCGGTGCTGGACCCAAGGTTACGTCCCCGTCCCCGCGGGGCCGATTCCGCTGCCCGCATCGCGCGCACGTTCACCCGCGGGAGGGACGCGCCCCGCCCGCCGCCTCGCGTCACGCACCGTCGGCGCACCGGTCGCGCAGGTCACGGACGTCCCGGCGGGCGGCCCGGAGGGCGTCCTACAGTGACCGGATGACCGACGCCACCGCCATCCGGATCCCCGACACCCTGCTGCCCGCCGACGGCCGCTTCGGGTCCGGACCGTCCAAGGTGCGCGCGGAGCAGGTGACGGCGCTCGCGTCGGCCGGCCGGGAACTCCTCGGGACGTCGCACCGGCAGGCGCCCGTGCGCGCCGTCGTCGAACGCGTCCGCACCGGCCTGGCGGAGCTCTTCGCGCTCCCGGAGGGCTACGAGGTGGTCCTCGGCAACGGCGGCAGCACCGCGTTCTGGGACCTGGCCACGTTCAGCCTCGTCGCCGAACGTGCTCAGCTGTGCACGTTCGGCGAGTTCGGCTCGAACTTCGCCAAGGCCGTGCGGCGCGCGCCCTTCCTGGCGGACCCGACGGTCCTCGAGGCCCCCGCCGGCACGATCGCCGTGCCCGAGCCGGCGGACGGCGTCGACACCTACGCCTGGCCGCACAACGAGACCTCGACGGGCGCCACCGCCCCGGTGCGCCGCCCCGACGGCACGGCCGGGCAGGCCCTGGCGCTCGTGGACGCGACGTCGGCCGCAGGCGGCATCGCTGTGGACGTGGCGCAGGCCGACGTCTACTACTTCGCCCCGCAGAAGTGCTTCGCGTCCGACGGCGGCCTGTGGCTCGCGCTCGCGTCGCCCGCCGCGATCGAGCGTGCCGAGGCGATCGAGGCCTCCGGGCGCTGGATCCCGACCTTCCTGTCCTTCACGACGGCGCTCGCGAACTCGCGTCAGCAGCAGACGCTGAACACCCCCGCCATCGCCACGCTCGTCCTGCTCGCCGAGCAGATCGAGTGGATGCTCGCGAACGGGGGCATGGCGTTCACGACGGCGCGCACGGCGGCGTCGTCGGAGCACCTGTACGGGTGGGCACAGGCCCGGGACTGGGCGACGCCGTTCGTCGCGGACCCGGCGCACCGCAGCCCCGTCGTCGGCACCATCGACCTCGACCCGTCGATCGACGCGAAGGCCGTGTGCGTGGCCCTGCGCGCGAACGGCGTCGTCGACGTCGACCCGTACCGTCGCCTCGGCCGCAACCAGATCCGCGTCGCGATGTTCCCCGCCGTCGACCCGGCGGACGTCCAGGCGCTCACGGCGTGCGTGGACCACGTCGTCGAGCGGCTTCGGTGACCGCACCGCGCCGGGCTCCCGGCGCGCAGGAGAGCTCCGGCGGGTTCCGGCGGGACCGCCTGACGTTCTCGCTGTACGGCGCGTTCATCGTGTGGGGCTGGTACCTGTACGCGTTCTCCCCCACGGTGCCGCTCATCGCGGACGAGCTCGACATCTCCCGGGCGCTCGCGGGGCTGCACGGCACCGCGATGGCCGCGGGAGCGATCACGTCCGGGCCGCTCACGCCCCTGCTGGCACGCCTCACCGGGCGGCGCGCGCAGTCGCTCGCGGGCAGCGGCCTGCTGCTCGTCGGGATGGTGGTCCTGCTCACCGGGTCGTCGCTCGCGGCGACACTGCCGGCCGTGTACCTGCTCTCCCTCGGCGGGAACCTCACGATCACCGCCGCGCAGCCGGCGCTCATGGTCCACCACGGCCGCGCCGGGGCGAGCGCGGTGACGGAGGCGAACGCGGCGGGCGCCGGCGTCGGGCTGCTCGCACCGCTCGCCGTGGGCGCGTCCGTGAACGCGGGCTGGGGATGGCGGCCCGCCGTCGCCCTGACGATCGTCCTCGCCGTCGGCGCCGCGGTGGCGGTCGCGACGCTGCGCGACGAGCCGTCGCTGCGCCGCCCCGAGCCCGTGCCCGCGGGCGACGCGACCCCGGCGTCCACCCGCTACCCGCGGGCGATCTGGTTCTTCCTCGCGGCAATGGTCTGCGGCACCGCGATCGAGTTCTCGACGATCTTCTGGGCACCCGACCTGCTGACGGAGCGGACGGGCGCGTCGTCGTCGGTGTCCACCGCGGCGGTGTCCGCGCTCGTCATCGGCATGACCGCCTCGCGCCTCGTCGTCGGGCCGATGGCCGGCCGCAGGGCCCCGGAGAAGCTGCTGCTCGCCGGGTTCGTCGGGGCGTTCGCGGGCTGGCTCGTGTTCTGGCTGGCCGGGTCCCCGGCCGTGGCCATCGCGGGTCTGTTCATCGCGGGCCTGGGTTACGGCACGCACTACCCGCTGGCCGTGGCGCTCGTGCTCCGCTCGTCGGGCGGGCGGCCCGACGCCGCGCAGGGCCTCTCCGCGCTCGCCGCGGGCATCGCCGTCGGCGTCGCGCCCTACGCGCTCGGCGCGGTGGCCGACGCCGTCGGGGCCTACCGGGCGTTCGCGGGGGTCGGTGCGCTCGCGATCGGCGGCGCCGTGCTCGTCGCGCTCGGCCTGCGCGTGGTCCGGCGTGACCCGGTCGCGGCGGGCGTCGTCCTGCGCCTGCCCGAGAGCGACTGAGCGCTCTCCTCGCCCGGCCCGGCCGGGCCGGGCCACCTCGGGCGGGCGTGACCTCAGGCGGCCGTGACCTCAGGCGGGGGTGACCTCAGGCGGCCGTGACGCCGTCGGTGGCCTCCTGCTGGCGCAGCTGCGCCGCGAGCTCCTCGCGGGCGAGCTCGGCGGGGTCCCCGTCGAGGTAGGTGACCTGCAGGTGCGGGTGCGGGCGCAGGCGGTAGCGGACCTCGAGGTTCCACCGCCGGATCGCCCACACGGCGGCCGCCGCGGCGACCAGGAGCGAGGAGATCGCCCCGACGCCGATGGACCAGCGGGCACCGTAGGTCTCCGCGACCCAGCCGACGACGGGTGAGCCGATCGGCGTCGCCCCGAGGAAGACGATGAGGTACAGGGCCATGACGCGGCCGCGCATCGTCGGGGTGGTGGACATCTGGATGGTGGCGTTCGCCGCGGTCAGCATGGTGAGCGAGGCAAAGCCGACGGGGATGGTCGCGAGCGCGAAGAGCTCATAGGTCGGCATGAGCGCCATCACGCCCGCCGAGACGCCGAACGCGAGCGCGGAGCCGACGACGAGCCGCACGCGGGGTCGCTCGCGGCGGGCGGCCATGAGCGCGCCGGCGAGCGAGCCGATCGCGAGGATGGAGCCGAGCACGCCGTACTCCCCGGGGCCCTTGCCGAACTCCGTGCGGGCCATGACGGCGCTCGTCAGCTGGAAGTTCAGGCCGAACGTCGACACGACGCCGACGACGACCATCACGACCAGGATGTCGGTGCGGCCCCGCACGTAGCGGGCGGCCTCGCGGATCTGGCCCTTGCCGCGTTCGGCGTGCGGGACGGGCTGCAGCTCGTGCACGCGCATCGCGACGAGCGCGAGGATCGTGGCGGCGAAGCTCACCGCGTTGATCACGAAGACCCAGCCCGAGCCGACCCACGCGATGAGCAGGCCGGCCACGCCCGGGCCGATCATCCGGGCGGCGTTGAACGAGGCGCTGTTGAGGCCGACGGCGTTCGACAGCCGCTCCGCCGGGACCATGTCCGCGACGAACGTCTGGCGGGCGGGCGCGTCGAGCGCGGACACGCAGCCGAGCAGGAGCGCGAAGCCGTACACGTGCCACAGCTGGGCGTTGCCGAGGAGCACGAGCAGGCCGAGGCCCGCGGCCAGGACGCCCATGGCGCCCTGGGTGAACATGAGGAGCTTGCGGCGGTCCAGGCGGTCCGCGAGCAGCCCGGCCCACGCGGACAGGACCAGCGAGGGCCCGAACTGCAGCGCCGTCGTGATGCCGACGGCCACGCCCGAGTCGTCCGTCAGGACGGTGAGGACCAGCCAGTCCTGGGCGACGCGCTGCATCCAGGTGCCGATGTTCGCGACGAACGCGCCGGCGAACCACAGCCGGTAGTTGACGTAGCGCAGGGAGTGGAAGGTGGGGCTCATGCGTCAGCGAGCCTCCGCAGCAGGACCGCAGCCTGGGCGAGGATCTCCCGCTCGGCCGGGTCGAGGCGGGCGAGGCCGCCCGCGAGCCACTCGTTGCGCACGCGCCGGGTCTCCTTGACCTCGCGCAGCCCGTCCTCGGTGATCGAGACGACGACCTGGCGACGGTCCGTCGGGTGCTCGTCGCGGCGGGCGAGCCCGGCCGCGACGAGGGCGTTGACGACGCGCGTCATGTGGGGCGGCTGGACCCGCTGGTCCTCCGCGAGCGCGGTCGGCGTCATCGGCCCGCGGTTGGCGAGCGCGGCGAGCGTGGCGTACTGGGCGTCCGTGATCTCCGACGAGCTGCGCTCGGCCCGCAGGCGGCGCACGGCGTGCATGAGGGCGATCCGCAGGTCCCCCGCGAGCGCCAGGGGGCGGCACGACGCGGCGCTGGGCGCGGGCGCGCCGACCTTCGCAGCTGCCGCGGCGGTCGCGGGCGTCCCTGCGTGACGGTCGTTCGTGGGCATGGTCCTTATCTTAGGTCATTACCTAAGGTAAGTCTTTCCCGGGCGGGTGAAACC
>JAEYXM010000219.1 GCA_023428465.1 Actinomycetes bacterium | reverse complement strand
ACGACGCCGCCGGTCTGGCGATCTCCGAGGGCCTGCGCTCGCAGGTCGGTGGCCTGAAGGTCGCGGCGCGCAACGCGCAGGACGGCATCTCGGTCGTGCAGACCGCTGAGGGCGCCCTGACCGAGGTCCACAGCATCCTGCAGCGTCTTCGCGACCTGGGTGTCCAGGGCGCGAACGACTCGAACAACACCGAGGCCCGCGCCAACATCAAGACCGAGGCGGACTCGCTCGTCTCCGAGCTCGACCGCATCGCGAAGTCGACCAACTTCAACGGCACGACGCTGCTGAACAAGACCGGCGCCGCCGCCGAGCTCAAGTTCCAGGTCGGCGCCGACGGCGACGCCAACTCCGCGATCACCGTCGACCTCGAGTCGGCCAACGTCAGCACCGTCGCCACCGCGCTCGGCAACGGCGTCGCCGCCGCCTTCACCGCCGCGACCCGCGACGTCAACGGCGCTGTCACGGCTCACGCCAACAAGATCGACTTCACGAGCCACCAGAACTCCCAGGACTCGGTGGAGCTCATCGACTCGCAGATCTCCAAGGTCTCGACGGCTCGTGCGGAGCTCGGTGCCTACCAGAACCGGTTCGAGCACACGATCAAGAACATCAACGTCTCGGTCGAGAACCTGTCCGCGTCGGAGTCCCGGATCCGCGACACCGACATGGCCAGCGAGATGGTCTCGTTCACGCGGGCCCAGATCCTGTCCCAGGCCGGCACGGCGATGCTCGCGCAGGCCAACCAGATCCCCCAGGGCGTCCTGAGCCTCCTGCGGTGACCTCACGCGTGACCGACGCGGCGTGAGCCGCACGTACGACCAGCACGACACGCACCAGCCCGGCTGGCGGCGGGAGGGACGGACTCCCGCCGCCGGCCGCGGCGCAGAGCAGGACCCGAGCAGCACCCGCAGCACCGAGCAGGGGGGAAAGGAGAGCACCCGTGGCCAGCTTCGGCATCGACGGCCTTGTCAGCGGGCTCGACACGACCTCCCTCATCAACCAGCTCATGCAGGTCGAGGCCGCGCCGCAGACGCTCCTGAAGTCCAAGCAGTCCGGCGCCAAGACCTTCGTCACCGCGCTCCAGGCTCTCAACACCAAGGTCGCCTCGCTGGCGGAGAACGCCGCGAAGGTCGCCAAGCCCGCGTCGTGGAACGCGTACGCCGCCACCAGCTCCGCCACCTCGGTCACCGCCACCGCAGGCGAGACCGCGCAGGCCGGCTCCGTGAGCTTCTCGGTCGACGCCGTCGCCAAGGCGCAGGTCTCCGTGTCGCGTGTGAGCGCCGACGACTCCAGCCTCGTACCGGCCATCCCGCCCGCCGTCACCGTGCGCGGTGGCGACGGCACCCTGGTCACGGTGCAGCCGACCACCGGCTCCCTCCAGGACATCGCGAAGGCCGTCAACGACGCCGCCGACGCCGGCATCAAGGCGACGGTCGTGCGCGTGTCCGGCGGCGAGAACCCGACCTACCGGCTCCAGTTCACCGGCACCGCCACGGGCACCGACGGCTCCTTCGCGGTCTTCGCGGGCACGACCGCCGAGGTCGAGACGGCCTTGGCGGCCGGCGACGGCGGTGTCTCCCTGGCCGCGATGCGCCTGGACACCACGACGGTCACGACCGCGACGGACGCGCAGATCACGCTGTGGAAGGACACCGCCGCCCAGCAGGTCTACGCGCAGTCGTCGAACACCTTCTCCGACCTGCTGACCGGCGTCGACGTCACGGTCTCCACGGTCACCGCGCCGGACGAGGACCCGGTCACCGTCACGGTCGCCCAGGACACCGAGGCGCTGAAGAAGCTCGCGTCCGGCCTGGTCGGCGCGATGGGCGTCGTCCTCTCCGAGATCTCCTCGCGGACCGCGACCACCACGACGACGAACTCCGACGGCACCACCAAGGTCACCGGCGGCCTGTTCACCGGTGACAGCGCCGTGCGCGCCGTCCAGCAGCAGCTCGTCGAGGCCGCGTCCTACCCGGTCGACGGCGTCTCGCCCTCCACCGTGGGCTTCGTCCTCGGCCGGGACGGCACCTTCACGTTCGACGAGGCCGTGTTCAGCACCGCCCTCGCCGAGGACCCGGCCAAGGTCCAGGCCGTCATCAGCGGCCTCGCCGAGCGGCTCGCCACCGTCGCGACGAACGCCTCGGACAAGTACGAGGGCAGCCTGACCCTGAAGGTGCAGGGCCAGGAGAGCCTGGTCAAGACCATGGGGACCCAGATCGAGGACTGGGACCGCCGGCTCGCCGCCCGCCGGGAGAGCCTCCAGCGCACCTACGCGGCGCTCGAGGTCACCCTGTCCAACCTGAACTCGCAGTCGAGCTGGCTCGCCGGTCAGCTCTCCTCGCTCCCGACGATGTCGTCGGGCTCCTGAGACCGCTCCGAGAACCGAGGCCCCCGATGAACTACGCCGCCGGTCGCACCCGCTACGTCGACGACACGGTCAGCACGGCCAGCCCGGCCAAGCTCCTGACCATGCTGTACGACCGCCTGGTGCTCGACCTCCAGCGGGCCGAGGCCGAGCAGCAGGTCGGGGACCGTGTCGCCGCCGGCACCCACCTGGTGCACGCGCAGGAGATCGTGCACGAGCTCGCCGCCACCCTCGACGTGAACGCGTGGGACGGGGCCGCCCGGCTGATGAGCGTGTACATGTACCTCATCACCGAGCTGGTCGGCGCGAACGTCAGCGGCGACGCCGACCGCACCGCCGCCTGCCGTGAGCTCGTCGAGCCGCTGCGCGACGCGTGGCACCAGGCCGCCCGCGAGGTCGCCGTGGCCACCCCGCTCGAGATGGCCGCCGTGCCGTCGCCGGGCGCGGGTGCCGCCGGAGCCTTCGGCAGCGCCGGCCCCGCCGCGTCGTCCGGCACCGTCTGGGAGGGCTGAGCCCGCATGAACGCCCCCGTCGTCCCCGTCACGGGCGCCCGCCCGGCACAGGGCTGGGACGCGGCCTTGGTAGCGGCGCTCGAGGCGCTCGAGCTCGACGTCACCCAGGTCGAGCACACGCTCGCCC